>NZ_JBSFNQ010000149.1:0-11216 GCF_053981115.1 Streptomyces sp. NPDC003691
ACCGAGCCTAGGGTCGGCGCGAGGGGCCGACCAACCCCTAGGAGGCGGCTGAGGCATCCGGCCGCCGCCGCCGTATTCCGTCCGTCCGGCTCAGTAGGTCCGCAGGCCCATTCCGGTCTTGCGGCCCAGATGGCCGAGGCCGACCAGCCGCTCCAGCAGGGCGGCCGGGGCGAGTGCGGGTTCGCCGAACTCCTGGTGGAGCTTCCGCTGGATGGCGAGCGACACATCGAGGCCGATGGTGTCGAGGAGGGCGTACGGCCCCATGGGGTAGCCGAAGCCGCGTTCGACGGCGGCGTCTACCTCCGCGAGGTCCAGATCGCGGTCCTCCAGCAGCCGCATCGCACTGTTGAGGTACGGCAGCAGCAGGAAGTTGACGATGTATCCGGCGCGGTCGCCGCATTCGACGGGGGTCTTGCCGAGCCGCTCGCAGAGGGTGCGCGCGGTGGCGAGAGTGGCGTCGGAGGTGTCGTCGGTGCGGCCGAGTTCGACGAGCCGCATCACGGGCGCCGGATTGAAGAAGTGGAGTCCCACGAAGCGGTCGGGGCGGCCGGTGGCGGCCGCGCAGTCCGCGACGGACAGGCTGGAGGTGGCGGTGGCGAGTACGGCGTCCGGCCGGACGACGGCGTCGAGGCGGGAGAAGACCGCCCGCTTGACGGCGATGTCCTCGGCGACCGCTTCGACGACGAGGTCGCAGTCGGCGAAGTCGGCCAGCGAGCCGGAGGGGGTGATGAGGTCCAGCGCGGCTTCCCGGGCCTCCGGGCTGAGCCTGCCCCGGCGTACGGAGCGGTCCAGGGAGCCGCGGATCCCGGCGACGGCCTCGGCGGCCCGGGCCGCGCTGCGGGCCGCGAGCACGGTCGGCAGCCCGGCCCGGGCGGTCAGCTCGGCGATCCCCTTGGCCATCAGCCCGGCGCCGACGACCCCGATCCGGCGGATCTCGCGGGGGGTGCCCGCGGTACGGGCGCTCGCCTCGCCGGTGAGCGGTTCCCCCGCCTCGTCGTAGCGGTAGAAGCCGTGGCCGGCGCGGCGGCCGAGGCGGCCTTCGGCGATCAGTGCGGTGAGCGCGGGCGCGGGCCGGAAGGCTTCGTCACCGGTGGCCCGGGCCAGTTCGGCGAGGCGTTCGGCGGCCCGGTCGAGGCCCATGAGGTCCAGCATGCGGAGCGGCCCCGCGGGCAGGGCACAGCCCAGCTTCATCGCGGTGTCGATCTGCTCGCGGGTGGCGTAGCCCTGGCCGTGCAGGGCGGCGGCGCGGTTGAGCAGGCCGAGGACGAGTTCGTCGGCGGCGTCGCGGGCGCCGGGGCCGACGGTGACCGGCGGCCGGTCCCGGTGCACCCGGGCGAACAGGGCCCGGACCGCGGTGACGGTTTCCTCCGCGGTCGCCGCCGTACCGGCGACACCGGCGGTCTCCCCGACCGGCGGGGGGACGAAGCAGCGCAGGCCGACGGTCCGGTCCGGGCGGCCGGAGAGGATCGCGAGGTGCTGGACGGGCAGCGCCGACGAGCTGGTGGCGATGATGGTGTCCGGCGGGCAGACCTCGTGGATGCCCCGCAGTACCGCGGCCTTGGTTTCGAGCTGGTCCGGGACGGCCTCGACGACGAGGTCGGCACGGGCCAGCGCGGTGAGTTCGGAGGTGAGGGTCAGCGTCCGGGGCTCGCCGGTCTTCAGCCGCATGCCGACCCGGGCGAGGGCGTCGGGGTCGGTGTCGACGCCGATGACATCGAGGCCCGCGTCGCTCAGGGTGTGCAGGATGCCCTCGCCCAGGGCGCCGAGACCCACGACACCGACGATGCCGATGGTGGTGTCCGGCCCGGCGGTCGCCGCGGCGTCCCGGTCGTCCGGGTCCCCCGTGGTGGTGCCGGATCCGCCGGCCGTCCCCGTCGCTGTGTTCATCCTGGTGTCCCCACCCCTGGTGTCGTGTTCGTTCAGCGGTTCCGGAACCGGTTGATCGCCGTCTCGTGCCGGGCCCTCAGCTCGTGGTCCCGGACTCCGAGGCCCTCCTCGGGCGCGAGACAGAGCACCCCGACCTTCCCGCTGTGCGCGTTGCGGTGGACATCGCGGGCGGCCTGGCCGGTGTCGGCCAGCGGATAGACCCGGGAGAGCGTTGGGTGGATCTTCCCCTTGGCGATCAGCCGGTTGGCTTCCCATGCCTCGCGGTAGTTGGCGAAGTGGGAGCCGATGATGCGCTTGAGCGACATCCACAGATAGCGGTTGTCGTATTCGTGCTGGTAGCCGGAGGTCGAGGCGCAGGTGATGATGGAGCCGCCCTTGCGGGTGACGTAGACGGAGGCGCCGAAGGTCTCACGGCCGGGGTGCTCGAAGACGATGTCGACGTCCTCACCGCCGGTGAACTCGCGGATCCTGGCGCCGAACCGCTTCCACTCCTTGGGGTCCTGGGTCTTCTCGTCCTTCCAGAACCGGTAGCCCTCGGCATTGCGGTCGATGATGGCCTCGGCGCCCATCGCCCGGCAGATCTCGGCCTTCCGGTCGCTGGAGACCACACAGACCGGGATCCCGCCGCCGTTGAGCACGAGCTGGGTGGCGTACGAACCGAGACCGCCCGCGGCGCCCCAGATCAGCACATTGTCGCCCTGCTTCATACCGCCGGCGTTACGGGAGACAAGTTGGCGGTAGGCGGTGGAGTTCACCAGCCCGGAGGCCGCCGCCTCCTCCCAGGAGAGATGCTCCGGCTTGGGCATCAGCTGGTTGGCCTTGACCAGGGCGATCTCGGCGAGTCCGCCGTAGTTGGTCTCGAAGCCCCAGATCCGCTGGGCCGGGTCGAGCATGGTGTCGTCATGGCCGTCGGGGGCCTCCAGCTCCACCGAGAGGCAGTGCGCGACCACACGGTCGCCGGGCCGCCAGTGGGTGACGCCGGGACCGGTGCGCAGGACGACGCCCGACATATCGGAGCCGATGACATGGAAGGGCTGGTCGTGGCGGGCCGCGAGTTCGCTGGTGCGGCCGTAGCGGCGCAGGAAGGCGAAGGTGGGGAGCGGTTCGAAGATGGCGCTCCATACGGTGTTGTAGTTCACCGCGCTGGCCATCACCGCGACCACCACCTCGCCGAGACCCGGCTCGGGGGTGGGAACGTCCTGGAGGTGGATCGATTTCGCGGGATCCTTCTCCGCGGTCGTCATACCCTCGAACATGTCCACTTCGTCATCGCGGACGACGGCACCCCGATAACTCTCGGGAAGCGGCAGGTTGGCAATATCCGCGGCGGTGGCTTCATCGGAGATGAGCGCGCTCAGTATGTCGTTCACAGCCGATTTCCATTCATCGCAGAGGCCCGGCATTTCAGCAATCAAGCGATCCCGGCGAAACCTAGTCGCGGGGCCCGGGCCACAACACCCCCTAACCGCCCCTGCCTGGTGGTTGCGGTCCTGGCGGGGACGGGTTAGGGGTACTCGCCCCGGGGCGCCGCCCGTAGGGTCGCCTGATGGTAGGGCTCGCCGGTGCCAGCCGTGCTCCTTTTCCGGTGGCTCGGCCCGCTGTGTCATTCGATGCGCAAAGGAAATGGCGTGGGAACCAGAGAGACAGCCGTTCTGGCTGAAGGGCTGGAAAAGAACTACGGGCCCACCAAAGCGCTCGCCGGATTCGATCTGGCCGTGCCGCAGGCCACGGTCTGCGGCCTGCTCGGCCCCAATGGGGCGGGCAAGACGACGTCCGTTCGCATTCTGACCACGCTGCTGAAGGCGGACGGCGGACGGGCCACGGTCGCCGGTTTCGACGTGGCGGCCGAGCCGGTGCAGGTGCGGGCGCGCATCGGGCTGACCGGCCAAGCGTCGGCCGTGGACGATCTGCTGACCGGCCGCGACAACCTGGTGATGTTCGGCAGGCTCTACCACCTGGGGAAGCGGCGGGCCCGGGAGCGTGCCGAGGAGCTGCTGGACAGCTTCGGTCTCACGGCGGCCGCGGACAAGCCCGCGAAGACGTACTCCGGTGGTATGCGCCGCCGGCTGGACCTGGCGGCCAGCCTGATCATCGCGCCGCAGGTGCTCTTCCTCGACGAGCCGACGACCGGTCTCGACCCGCGGAACCGCAACAAGGTCTGGGACGACGTCCGGCAGTTGGTGGAGCAGGGCACGACCGTGCTGCTGACCACCCAGTACCTCGACGAGGCCGACCAGCTGGCGTCGCAGATCGCCGTGATCGACACCGGCCGGGTGATCGCCAACGGCACCCCCGACCAGCTGAAGTCACGGATCGGCGGGGACCAGGTCGGGGTGGTCGTCCAGGACCGGCGGCAGATCCCCGACACGGTCCGGGTACTGGCTGCCGTCACCGGCGCCGAACCGCAGGTCGAGCCCGACCTGAACCGGGTCAGCGCACCGGCCGCCGAGCGGGTGGCCACCCTCACCGGGGTGGTGCGGGCCCTGGACGACGCCGGTATCGCGGTCGCGGACATCGCGCTGCGGCGGCCGACGCTGGACGAGGTGTTCCTGCGGCTGACCGGCACCGGGGCCGCCGCACAGCCGGCCGACAACCTGTCCGAGAAGGAGCTTGCGACACCATGATCCCCTCCCCGGTGATCCCCGGTTCCCCGACGGAGCGCTTCCGGTGGGCGGTGTCGGACACCTGGACCGTCACCCTCCGGTACCTCACCCATCTGGTCCGCTCCCCCGAGCGCGTGATCGGCACCCTCCTCTTCCCGGTCATCTCGATCCTGCTGTTCGGCTATGTCTTCGGCAGCGCGATCGCGGTGCCGGACGGCGGCAACTACCGCGAGTACCTGATTCCCGGGATGTTCGCCCAGGCGATGGTGCTGGGGATCGCCGGGCAGGCGGTCGCGGTCGCCACGGACGTGGCCCGCGGGGTGACCGACCGCTTCCGTTCGATGCCGATGTCCGGCTCGGCGGTGGTCGTCGGGCAGACCTGTGCCGAGGTGCTCAACGCCGTACTCGACATCTCCCTGATGTTCCTGTGCGGTCTGGCCGTCGGCTGGCGGTTCCACGGCGGGTTCGGCGAGACCGCCGCCGCGTTCGGACTGCTGCTGCTCCTGCGGCTCGCCGCGACCTGGGTCGGCCTCTATATCGGGCTGCTCGTCCGCGGGCCGGAGACCGCCGGGATCATGATGCCGCTGCTCTTCCCGTTCACGATGATCGCCAACACCTTCGTGCCGACCCAGGCCATGCCGGTCGTGCTGGGCACCTTCGCCGAGTGGAACCCCATGTCGTCGACGGTGGCGGCGGTACGCGAGCTGTTCGGGAACCCGGGCGCGGGGATGACGGACGTGGCCTGGCCGCTCCAGCATCCGGTGCTGATGGCGGTGGTGTGGCCGCTGGTCATCATGGCGGTCTTCGTACCGCTGTCGGTACGGCGCTACCGCAATCTCTCCCGCTGACCGCCGTCCGGCGGCGGTACGGCAGCGGTACGGCACCAGCCAAGGGCCGCCTCTCCGGAGGCGGCCCTTCGGGCGTACGGGGTACGAAGGCGGGGCGGGGCGCGGTGTGCGTCCGCGCCCCGCCCCGGGCGGTTCAGGCGCCGGCGGGCCGCCCCCCGCCGTCCGCGCCGTCCCCGCCGTCTGTGCCGGCCGTTCCGTCCAACCGGCCGGTGCGGGCGCCGTCCGCGCTCCCGGGGTGCTCGCCCCGGGCGCTCGCGTCGGCGTAGGCGGCGATCAGATCCGCGGCCCGGGCGACCCCGCCCCCGGCCCGCAGCCGCTCCGCCCAGTACCGGGCACGGTCGGCGAAGCCCTCTTCGGACAGCACCCGGTTCAGCTCGGCGGCGACCTCGCCGGTGTCGAAGCCGCGGGCGGTGCCGACCGCGAGACCGGCACCGCTGTCCACGACCCGTACGGCAAGGTCATGACAATCCAGCCAGAGCGGCAGCACCAGCAGCGGTTTGCCGAAGTACAGGCCCTCGCTGACGCTGTTGCCGCCGCCGTGGGTGACGAACGCGGCCACCCGGGGATGGGCCAGCACATCGAACTGGGACGGTATCCAGGTCTCGATCCGCAGATTGCCCGGCAGCTCCCGGTCCGGCGGCAGCAGCTCCTGCTGTGCCTTGGGCAGCTTCCACAGCACGGCGCAGCGCCCTTCGAGGCCGCGCGCCACCTCCACCAGGCCCGCGACCTGTTCGGCGGAGAGCCGGGTGATGGTGCCGAAGCCCATGTAGACGACCGACTCCCGGGCGTCCAGCCAGTCGGCGAGCCCGCCGTCGTCCCCGCCGCCGGTGCGCCCCGGCACCACGGCGCCCAGCATCTTGAGCTTCTCCGGGGCCGGGAAGGCGTACTCCAGGCCGAAGACGGAGTAGGCGAAGACGGCGGTCGCGGCGTCGATCCGGGCGCCGACGTCACCACCGGGGTTGACGATGCCCAGCTTCTTGCGGCTCTCCAGGTACGCCATCGCCTGGCGGGCGATGCCCTTCTGCAGCGGCAGGGTCAGAAACCGCAGCCGGAACAGCCGGTTGGCGAGCTTCTGGCGGAGTGTCATCTTCAGCGGCAGGCCCGAGAACGGCGTCGGGTAGTCCTTCGGCAGCCGGGGCAGGAACAGCCCGCTGACCGGGAACGGCACACTGAGGACGAAGGGGATGCCGCGGGTCATGGCGACCTCGACGGCGTAGACACTGGCCGAGTCGACCACCATCAGCGCCGGTTTGATCCGGGCGACCTCGGCGTCCAGCGCCCGGTACTTCTCGGTGAACGAGACGACGTCCAGGGACTCCCGGATGAACGCGACATAGCTGCGCCACTTCGACTGGGCGGTCGCCGCGCGGTACGCCTCGTCGCTCCAGAGGCTCGGGGTGACCCGGCGGATCGGATCGCCCAGGGGTAAGAAGCCGACATCCGTCTCGCCCGCCAGGGCCTCGACATCGGACCGGACTTCGTCGTCGGAGGCGAACCAGAGGTTCCGTCTCCCTCTCGCGGCGAGTTCCCCCGCCATGGTGAGCAGTGGATTGAGCTGGCCCCGGGCGGAGATCCCCGCGAACAGCACAGGACCATGAGGGTCGTCGATCATGTTCAACACTGTCCGGGGGCCCACCGGACGCAACAACCCCTAGCTCCCCGCTGGCTCCCCCCCTACACACCCCGGACCTGGGACGGAGCCGCCTCCTAGGGGTTGGTCGGCCCCTCGCGCCGACCCTAGGCTCGGTCGCGATCCGCCGGACGGCACGTCCGGACCGGCCCGGACCGGACGGCCGCGCGCACCGGACCGGAGACCTCGCGGGACCCCTCACCCCGATCACGCCCCACCGGCAGCCGCCTCCGGGCGAGGTGGCGGCGCCTGCAGACCAGTTGAGGAAGGACGCTCGATGCGAGTCCTGTTCGCCACCGTTTCCGAGAAGTCGCACCTGTACAACATGGTGCCGCTCGCCTGGGCGCTGCGGTCCGCGGGGCACGAGGTCCGGGTCGCCAGCCATCCGGCGCTCACCGAGACCACCGCGGCCGCCGGACTGCCCGCGGTCCCGGTCGGCACCGACCACCAGCTGTACGAGATCATGGCCCAGTACGCGGGGACCCAGAGCGAGGAGAACGCCAAGACGTTCGACCCGTTCACCATGCCGTACTCGGAGCTGACCTGGGAGTTCTTCCAGGGCTTCTACGGCATCACGGTCCCGTTCGCCTTCGGTCTCTTCAATGACCCGATGGTCGACGGGCTGGTCGAGTTCGCCAAGGAGTGGCAGCCCGACCTGGTGATCTGGGACGCCGTCACCTACTCCGGCGCGGTGGCGGCCAAGGTGGTCGGCGCGGCCCATGCCCGGATCCTGTGGGGCTCGGACATCTGGTCGCCGCTGCGCGACAAGTTCCTCCAGCGCAAGGCCGAGCAGCCCGAGGGCGACCGCCACGACCCGATGATCGCCTGGCTGGAGCCGATCCTGGAGCGGCACGGCGCCACCTATGACGAGGATCTGACCTCCGGCCAGTTCTCGCTGCACCAGCTGCCCGCGAGCCTCCGCACCACCAGCGACCACACCGTCAACCACGGTCTCCAGTTCGTCGCCTACAACGGCTCGTCCGCGGTGCCGGACTGGCTGCGCGAGCCGCCGGCCCGCCGCCGGGTCTGTCTGACCCTGGGCACCACCCTGGACCGGGCGGGCGGCGACTTCGCCTCCGTGCCCCGGCTCCTGGATGCCGTGTCCGGCCTCGACATCGAGGTCGTCGCCACCCTCAGCGAGAAGCAGCGCGCCGCCGTCGACACGGTCCCGGACAATGTGCGGATCGTCGACTTCGCCCCGCTGAACCTGCTGCTGCCGAGCTGCTCGGCGATCATCCACCACGGCGGCGGCGGTACGTACACCACCTCGCTGCGGTACGGCGTACCCCAGCTGGTGCTGCCCCAGATCGGTTTCGCCGAGTCCTACTACCAGGCCAGGCGGCTGGAGGCGACCGGGGCGGGCCTGTACGAGCAGGCGCACGAGGCCACCCCCGAGAGCCTGCGGGCGAAGCTGGAGCGCCTGCTGACGGAGCCGTCGTTCGCCGAGGCCGCCGACGGGCTGCGCCGGGAGATGCTGGCCGAGCCGTCGCCCACGGAGTTCGTGCCCGTCCTGGAGAAGCTGACGGCCGAGTACCGGGCCTCCTGAACCGGCGCGCCCGCGGGCGGTGGCGGCCGGGCCGGGAGCGCCCCGGCCGCCACCGCCCGCGGGCCGTCCGCGACACCGAGCCGATGGAGGCCGTCCGCGCCGCGACGGCCCGCGACACCTGGAGAGACTGATGGCCGCCACGGCGGAGACCGAAGGCAGGGCGGCCACCAAGGCCGCGATCCTGGAGCTGGTGCGGAAGTTCGACCGCGAGGCCGCCCCGTACACCGCGTTCGACCCCGGGGTCACCCCGATCCTGCCCTCCGGGGCCGTCCTCGGCGAAGAGGACCGGATCGCGATCGTCGAGGCCGCGCTGGAGATGCGGATCGCGGCCGGGGTGTCCTCACGGACCTTCGAACGCCGCTTCGCCCGCAAGCTGGGGCTGCGCAAGGCGCACCTGACCAACTCCGGCTCCTCGGCGAATCTGCTGGCGCTCTCGGCGCTCTGCGCCCCGGAGCTGGGCGACGCCCGCCTCAAGCCCGGCGACGAGGTGATCACCGTTGCCGCGGGCTTCCCCACGACGGTCAACCCGATCGTGCAGAACGGTCTCACCCCGGTGTTCATCGATATCGAACTGGGCACCTACAACACCACGCCCGAGCGGATCGCCGCCGCGATCGGACCCCGCACCCGCGCCATCATGATCGCGCACGCGCTGGGCAATCCGTACGCCGCCCAGGAGATCGCCGACCTCGCGCAGGAACACGACATGTTCCTGGTGGAGGACAACTGCGACGCCGTCGGCAGCACCTACCGCGGCAAGCCCACCGGTGGCTTCGGCGATCTGTCGACCGTCAGCTTCTACCCCGCCCACCACATCACCGCCGGTGAGGGCGGCTGTGTCATGACCAGCAATCTGGTCCTGGCCCGGCTGGTGGAATCGCTGCGCGACTGGGGCCGGGACTGCTGGTGCGAGCCGGGCGAGAGCGACACCTGCCGCAAGCGGTTCTCGTACAAGCTGGGCGATCTGCCGTACGGCTACGACCACAAGTACATCTTCTCCCACATCGGCTACAACCTGAAGGCGACGGACGTCCAGGCCGCCCTGGCCCTCACCCAGCTGGCCAAGCTCGACGACTTCGGGGCCGCGCGCCGCGCCAACTGGCGACGGCTGCGCGAGGGCCTCGACGGCCTGCCGTGGCTGCGGATGCCGGAGGCCACCCCGGACAGCGACCCGAGCTGGTTCGGCTTCGTCGTCACCATCGAGCCCGGCGCCCCCTTCGAGCGGGCCGATCTCGTCCGGTTCCTGGAAGGACGCAAGATCGGCACCCGGCTGCTGTTCGCGGGCAATCTGACCCGGCACCCGGCCTACCAGGGGCGGGACTTCCGGGTGGCGGGCTCGCTGGAGAACAGCGACATCGTCACCGAGCGCACGTTCTGGGTCGGCGTCTACCCGGGGATCACCACGGAGATGACCGACTACATGATCCAGTCCTTCCGGGACTTCGTCACTCAGCATTGAGGTGGGTATGTACCGCGAGCTCGCGATCCTCGGCGGCAAGCCCGAGTTCGCCGAACCGCTGCACGTCGGCCGGCCCAACGTGCCCGACGAGGAGAGCGCCCTACGGCGGATCAGGGAGGCCATCGACCGCCGCTGGCTCACCAGCTTCGGCCCCCTCGTCAAGCAGTTCGAGCGCGATCTGGCCCGCACGGCGGGCGTGAAGCACGCCATCGCCATGTGCAACGCCTCCGTCGCCCTCCAGGTGCTGATCCGGGCGAGCGGGCTGAAGGGCGAGGTGATCCTGCCGTCGTTCACGTTCATCGCCACCGCGCACACCCTCCAGTGGGAGGGGGTCACCCCCGTCTTCTGCGAGATCGACGAGAAGACCGGCAATATCGACCCCGCGCACGCCCGGCGGCTGATCACCGACCGGACCACCGGCATCATGGGCGTCCACCTCTGGGGCCACCCGGCCCCGGACGAGGAGCTGCGGGCCCTGGCCGACGAGCACGGCCTGCGGCTCTTCTACGACAGCGCCCACGCCATCGGGAGCCTGCGCCACGGCCGGCCCGTCGGCAACTTCGGCGACGCCGAGGTCTACAGCTTCCACGCCACCAAGTTCATCAACTCCTTCGAGGGCGGCGCGGTCGTCACGGACGACGACGGACTCGCCGAGGCCATCCGCTCCATCCACAACTACGGGCGCGGTGAGGGCGAGTACGTCTCCACGATCGGCACCAACGCCAAGATGACCGAAGTCGCCGCGGCGATGGGCATCACATCGCTGGAGAACATGCCGTACCTCATCGACGTCAACCGCGAACGCCACGAGCACTATCTCGCGGGCCTCGACGGCATCCCGGGCATCGAGCTGCGCTGCCCGCTGCCCGGGAACGACATCAACTACCAGTACATCGTCCTGGAGGTCGACGAGGCGGCGGCCGGGCTGCGGCGGGACGATCTGATCGCGGTGTTGACGGCCGAGAACGTGCTGGCCCGTACGCACTTCCACCCCGGCTGCCACCGTACGGAACCGTACGTCCGGGACCCCGCCCGCCACACTCCCCTGCCGCTGCCGCGGACCGAGCGGCTCAGCGGCCGGGTCGTCATGCTGCCGACGGGCACCGGGGTGACGGTGGACGAGGTCGACCGGGTCTGCGACCTGATCCCAATATCCACGGCGTCGGCTACCAGCTCTACCAGGGCATCGTCCGCCAGAACACCCAGACCGTCGTCGGCTTCGTGACCGTACTGGTGCTGGTCT
>NZ_JBSFNQ010000150.1:0-11035 GCF_053981115.1 Streptomyces sp. NPDC003691
GCATCGCACGTGGCGAGGAGGTGAGCCCGGAGGCCACCGACCTGCCCGAACCAGACAGGACCGGGTGACGACCCCACGGAGAGCGGGACTCGACCACCGTTGGAGCACCCGCACCCAGCAGGGACAGCAGGTACGAGTACCCAGGGGTGCGAGGAACTGCGCGACAAGCCACAGACGACCCGCACCCGGACACGCGGAACCGGGGCCCAAGGCCCCCTCAGTGGGAGGCGACCAGCTCGCGGCAGTGTTGGACGTCGCGGGCCATTGCTACCAGGAGGTCGTCCACCGAGGCGAACTTCTCCTGGCCGCGGACGTAGGCGAAGAAGTCGATCGCGACGTGCAGCCCGTAGAGGTCGAGGTCGACGCGGTCGATGGCGTATGCCTCGACGGTCCGCTCGACGCCGTCGAACTGCGGGTTCGTGCCCACGGAGATCGCCGCGGGCATCCGCTCCCCCGCGGCCGTCAGCCAGCCCGCGTACACCCCGTCCGCGGGGATCGCGGTATGCGGGAGGGTCTCCAGATTGGCGGTGGGGAAGCCCAGTTCGCGGCCGCGCTGGGCGCCCCGGACGACGATGCCCTCCACCCGGTGGGGGCGGCCCAGGATCTCCCGGGCGCCCTCGACGTCGCCCGCGGCGACCAGCCGGCGGGTGAGGGTGGAGGAGAAGGGCTCGCCGCCGCCCGCCTCACCGCTGACGTAGAGGTCGACGACCTCGACGTCGTAGTCGTAGGTGGCGCCCAGCTCCGCCAGATAGTCCACGGTGCCCGCGGCCCGGTGGCCGAAGCGGAAGTTGGGGCCCTCCACGACGGTCCTGGCGTGCAGCTTGTCGACCAGGACCTTGACGATGAAATCGGCGGGCGAGAGCTTCGAGAACTCCGCGGTGAAGGGGAGGATGAGAACCGCGTCCACCCCCAGCCCCGCCATCAGCTCGGCCCGCCGGTGATGGGGCGCGAGGAGCGGCGGGTGGCTGCCGGGGCGGACGACCTCGCTGGGGTGCGGGTCGAAGGTGACCACGACCGAAGGAACGGACAGTTCGCGCGCCCGCTCCACCGCCCGCCCGATGATCAACTGGTGGCCGCGGTGAACACCGTCGTAGGAACCGATGGTGACGACGCTGCGCCCCCAGTCCTCGGGGATGTCCTCCAAGCCACGCCAGCGCTGCACTGTGACCGCTCCTCGCCGAACCATCAGTTACACAAGACCAGTATTCGCAGGTCTAAGACTGCCATGCCCACGCCCGTGGGCAGCCACCGGCTGCCCTCAGACGAAGACGGCGAGGCTCTTCGCCTTGCCCTTCTGCTCCTCCACGAGGGCCACGAACCGGTCGTCGGGGCCGAATGCGGCCACGGGTGAGCGGTCGTAGCCGGGCATGTCCAGCCGTACCCCGTTGGCGAGCAGCCCGGCGCGCCGGGCGTCGAGGTCCCAGCGGGGGAAGGCCGCCGCGGCGGCCTCGGCGACGGGCATCACGGTCAGCTCCTCCTGGAGCTGTTCGAGGGTTTTGGCCGCGTCCAGTCCGTAGGGGCCGACGCGGGTGCGCCGCAGGGCGGTCAGGTGGCCGCCGACGCCGAGTCCGGCGCCCAGGTCGCGGGCGAGGGCCCGGATATAGGTGCCGGAGGAGCAGACGACGGAGACGACGAGGTCGAGGACGGGGGTGCCGTCCTCGGCGGTGTCCGGCCGGACGTCGTAGACCCGGAAGGAGGAGACGGTGACCGGGCGGGCCGGGATCTCGAAGTCCTCGCCGCCGCGGACGCGGGCGTACGACCGCTTTCCGTCGATCTTGATGGCGCTGACCTTCGACGGCACCTGCATGATCGCGCCGGTGAGGGCGGCGACACCGGTGTCGATCGCGGTCCGGGCGATGCCGGAGGCGTCGGCGGAGGCCGTGATCTCGCCTTCGGCGTCGTCGGTGACGGTGCTCTGGCCGAGCCGGATGGTGCCCAGGTACTCCTTCTCGGTGAGCGCGAGATGGCCGAGGAGCTTGGTGGCCCGCTCGATGCCGAGGACGAGGACGCCGGTCGCCATGGGGTCGAGGGTGCCCGCGTGGCCCACCCGGCGGGTCCGGGCGATGCCGCGCATCTTGGCGACGACGTCGTGGGAGGTGAAGCCCGACGGCTTGTCGACGATGACCAGGCCGTCGGGCGCGGGGGTGCGCTGGGTCATGCGGACGCGGAGCCCCCGGTGCGGCCACCGTCGGTGTCCGGGTCATCGCCGTCGGTGTCGGCGGCGTCGTCGTCCTCGGGCTTGCGGTACGGGTCGGCGTCACCGGCGTAGGCGGCGCCGGAGGACACCTCCCGGACCCGGGCGTCGGAGGCCCTGGCCTGGTCGAGGAGGTCCTCGATGGTCCGGGCGGTCTCCGGGAGGGCGTCCGCGACGAACGTGAGCGTCGGGGTGAACTTGGTGCCCGCCGCGGCGCCCACCGCGCTGCGCAGGACGCCCTTGGCGCTCTGCAGCCCGGCCGCCGCGCTGGCCCGGTCCTCGTCGTCGCCGTAGACCGTGTAGAAGACCGTGGCCTCCCGCAGATCGCCGGTGACCCGGGTGTCGGTGATGGTCACGTGCGAGCCGAGCCGCGGGTCCTTGATACCGCGCTGTAGCTTCTCGGCGACGACTTCCCTGATCAGGTCCGCCAGTTTCTTCGCCCGCGCGTTGTCGGCCACTGGTCCTTCTCCTTCTTACCTGCTGTGCCCCGCCACGATGGCCGTGGTGGGCGTTCCACTTCAGTCTTCGTCGCTGTGGAGCCTGCGTCGAACCGAGAGCAGTTCCACTTCGGGCCGGGCGGCGACGAAGCGTTCGCACCGGTCCAGTACGTCGGTCAGATGTCCGGTGTCCCCGGAGACCACCGCCAGGCCGATCGCAGCCCTCCGGTAGAGGTCCTGGTCGCCGGTCTCCGCCACGCTGACCGCGAATTTGCGGTGCAGTTCGGCGACGATCGGACGGACCACGGAGCGCTTCTCCTTCAGCGACCGTACGTCGCCGAGGAGCAGATCGAAGGACAGCGTTCCCACATACATGTATGTATCCGGATGTCCCGCCGGTTCGGGTTCAGGGGCGCCTGCCGGTACTCGACGGCGACACCGGAACCGTACACGCAGCGGCCGGGGCCGATCGACGGAATTCTCCGCCGACCGGCCCCGGCCGACTGCTGTGCGTCAGCCTCGCGGCTTCTCGCGCATCTCGTACGTCGCGATGACGTCGTCGATCTTGATGTCGTTGAAGTTTCCGAGGTTGATACCGCCCTCGAAGCCTTCGCGAATCTCGGTGACGTCGTCCTTGAAGCGGCGCAGACCCTCGATGTTGAGGTTCTCGGCGACCACCTTGCCGTCGCGGATGAGACGGGCCTTGGTGTTCCGCTTGACCTCGCCGGAGCGGATGAGCACACCCGCGATGTTGCCCAGCTTGGAGGAGCGGAAGACCTCGCGGATCTCCGCGGTGCCCAGCTCGACCTCTTCGTACTCCGGCTTGAGCATGCCCTTGAGGGCCGCTTCGATCTCCTCGATGGCCTGGTAGATCACCGAGTAGTACCGGACGTCGACGCCCTCGCGCTCCGCCATCTGCGAGGCACGGCCGGCCGCGCGGACGTTGAAGCCGATGACGATGGCGTCGGAGCCCATGGCCAGGTCGATGTCCGACTCGGTGACCGCACCGACACCGCGGTGCAGGACCCGGATGTCGACCTCTTCGCCGACGTCGAGCTGGAGCAGGGAGGACTCGAGGGCCTCCACCGATCCGGACGCGTCGCCCTTGATGATGAGGTTGAGCTGCTGGATCTCGCCGGCCTTGAGGACCTTGTCGAGGTCCTCCAGGGAGACCCGGCGCACGCGCTTGGCGAACGCGGCGTTGCGCTCGCGAGCGGCGCGCTTCTCCGCGATCTGGCGGGCCGTGCGGTCCTCGTCGACGACGAGGAAGTTGTCGCCGGCGCCCGGGACGTTGGTGAGACCGAGGACGAGGACCGGGGTCGAAGGACCGGCCTCCGCCACGTTCTCGCCCTTGTCGTCGAGCATGGCCCGCACGCGGCCGTAGGCGTCGCCCACGACCATCGTGTCGCCGATGCGCAGCGTTCCGCGCTGGACCAGGACCGTGGAGACGGCGCCGCGGCCGCGGTCGAGGTGGGACTCGATCGCGATGCCCTGCGCGTCCTGGTCCGGGTTGGCCCGGAGGTCGAGGGAGGCGTCGGCGGTGAGGACGACGGCCTCCAGCAGCTCCTCGATGTGGAGGCCCTGCTTGGCGGAGATGTCGACGAACATGGTGTCGCCGCCGTACTCCTCGGCCACCAGACCGAACTCGGTGAGCTGGCCGCGCACCTTCGTCGGGTCCGCGCCCTCGACGTCGATCTTGTTCACCGCGACCACGATCGGCACGTCGGCCGCCTTGGCGTGGTTGAGCGCCTCGATCGTCTGGGGCATCACACCGTCGTTGGCCGCCACCACGAGGATCGCGATGTCGGTCGACTTGGCACCACGGGCACGCATGGCGGTGAACGCCTCGTGACCGGGGGTGTCAATGAAGGTGATCTTGCGGTCTTCGCCGTTGACCTCGGTCGCGACCTGGTAGGCACCGATGTGCTGGGTGATGCCACCGGCCTCGCCCGCGACCACGTTGGTCTTGCGGATCGCGTCGAGGAGGCGGGTCTTACCGTGGTCGACGTGGCCCATGACGGTGACCACCGGCGGACGGGAGACCAGGGCCTCGTCGCCGCCCTCGTCCTCGCCGAACTCGATGTCGAAGGACTCGAGCAGCTCGCGGTCCTCCTCCTCCGGGCTGACGATCTGAACCGTGTAGTTCATCTCGTCGCCGAGCAGCTGGAGGGTCTCGTCGGAGACGGACTGCGTCGCCGTGACCATCTCGCCGAGGTTCATCATGACCGCGACGAGGGACGCCGGGTTGGCGTTGATCTTCTCCGCGAAGTCGGTGAGGGACGCACCGCGCGACAGACGAATGGCTTCGCCGTTGCCGCGGGGCAGCATCACGCCGCCGACCGACGGGGCCTGCATGGCCTCGTACTCCTGGCGCCTCTGCCGCTTCGACTTGCGGCCACGACGGGCCGGGCCGCCGGGACGGCCGAAGGCGCCCTGCGTGCCACCACGGCCGCCGGGACCACCCGGACGGCCACCGAAGCCGGGACGACCGCCGAAGCCGCCGCCACCGCCGCCGGGGCCACCGCCGCCGGGACGGCCGGCGAAGCCGCCGCCACCACCGGGACGACCGCCGCCGCCACCGCCGCCACCGGGACGGCCGGCGAAGCCGCCGCCACCACCGGGACGGGCACCGGGACCGCCGGGACGACCGCCGCCGCCACCGGGACGGGCACCGGGACCGCCACCAGGACGGGGGCCCGCGGCCGGACGCTGCGGCATCATGCCCGGGTTCGGGCGGTTGCCCGCGGGGCCGCCGCCGGGGCGGGGAGCCTGCGGACGCGGCATCGCGCCGGGGGTGGGACGGGGAGCGCCGCCCTGGCCCTGCGGGCGCGGAGCGCCGCCGGGGCCGCCCTGCGGACGCGGGCCGCCGGGGGACGGGGCACCGCCGGGACGGGCGCCGCCGGGACGGGGCGACTGCGGCCGCGCCATTCCGGTGGAGCCGCCGGAGGTGAAGGGGTTGTTGCCCGGACGGGGACCCGCCGGACGGTTACCGCCGGGGCGCGGCGCGCCACGGTCGCCGGACGCCGGGCGCGCGGGGCGC
This sequence comes from Streptomyces sp. NPDC003691, assembly GCF_053981115.1. NCBI lineage: Bacteria > Bacillati > Actinomycetota > Actinomycetes > Kitasatosporales > Streptomycetaceae > Streptomyces > Streptomyces sp. NPDC003691. The sequence continues at coordinate 5,672 of NZ_JBSFNQ010000150.1, forward strand.
TCGCCGCCGGGGCGCGGGGCGCCACGGTCGCCGGACGGGCCGGGACGGGCACCGGGACGCGGGCCGGAGGAGCCGGGCCGCGGACCGGACTGCCCGGACTGGCCGGACGGAGCCGGCTGGCTGGGCTGCGCCGCGGGCTGCGCGGGCGCCGGGGCGGAGAACTCCGCCGCGGGCACGGGCGTGACCGGGCCGGGCCGGGCCGCGGGCTTGGGACCCGGGCGCGGGCCGGGGGCCGGCGCGGCGGGAGAGGGGGTGCTGCCGGGGGCCTCGGCGGCGGTCGGCCGGGGGGCCGGGGCGCCGGGCTTGGGGGCGGCGGGACGGGGCGCGGCCGGAGAGGGCGCGCCGGGGGTGGGGCCGCCCGGTCGGGGGGCGGCGGGGGTGGGCGCGGCCTTGCGGGGCGCGCCGGGCTTGGCAGCGGTCTTGCCGGCGGAGCCGGACCCCTGCAATGCGTCAGTCAACTTGCGTACAACCGGCGCCTCGATCGTCGAGGACGCCGAACGGACGAATTCACCGAGTTCCTGGAGCTTGGCCATGACGACCTTGCTCTCCACACCGAACTCCTTGGCGAGTTCGTATACCCGGACCTTAGCCACTTCGCTCCTTTGAGGTCCGGATTACCGCCGGACCGTCGCTACTTCATGGGCGTACTCATCGCGTACTCATCGAGTGCTCATCGCAATCTCGACCTACTTCCGACTCGCGAGGTACCTGACCGCACGGGGTCCCGTGCCGTACTTCTTCTTACTCATCCTGCTCCGCTGCCCGCTCCGCCTGCTGTACGCGCAGACGCAGCCCGGCCGTGTCGAGCGGGCCCTCGGCCCTCAGGGCCCGGGGGAACGCCCGGCGGCGGACCGCCTGATCGAGACAGACCACGGCGAGGTGTACATACGCACCCCGGCCGGGCAGCGTACCGCGATCATCGGGGACGCACTCGTCCCCGATCCTCACGATGCGCAGAAGGTCGCTCTTGGCCGCACGCTTACGACAGCCCACACACGTACGTTCTGGGCATGCGCCGACATGCGTCCGGCCAGACACGGCTAAGTCTACCTCCCCGTAGCGACCTCACCCCTTTGGGGCAAAAATCGAACACTCATCTGTCTCGTTCGGCCACGGTCGGTGGCCGCGGGGCCCCGCCCGGCCCGCCACAGGGGCGGCCGGGGCGGGTGGTGCGGGCGCAACTGCGCAGGGTCAGCGGCCGCCCTGCGCCGGAGCCGCCTCGCCGGGCTGCTCGGTGTCCGAGCGGATGTCGATGCGCCAGCCGGTGAGCCGCGCGGCGAGCCGGGCGTTCTGGCCCTCCTTGCCGATCGCCAGCGAGAGCTGGTAGTCGGGGACGGTCACCCGGGCCGAGCGGGCCCCGAGGTCCACGATCTCGACCTTGCTGACCCGGGCCGGGGAGAGCGCGTTCGCCACCATCTCGGCCGGGTCGTCCGACCAGTCGACGATATCGATCTTCTCGCCGTGCAGTTCGGCCATCACATTGCGCACCCGGCCGCCCATCGGGCCGATACAGGCACCCTTGGCGTTCAGGCCGGCCCGGGTGGACCGGACCGCGATCTTGGTGCGGTGGCCGGCCTCACGGGCGATGGCCGCGATCTCGACGCTGCCGTCCGCGATCTCCGGGACCTCCAGCGCGAAGAGCTTCTTCACCAGGCTGGGGTGCGTACGGGAGAGGGTCACGGACGGGCCGCGAACGCCCTTGGCCACCCGTACGACATAGGTGCGCAGCCGCAGCCCGTGGGTGTACTCCTCGCCGGGGACCTGCTCCTGCACCGGCAGGATGGCCTCCAGCTTGTCGTCCAGCTTGACCAGGACGTTCTTCGGGTCCTTGCCCTGCTGCACCTGGCCGGAGACGATATCGCCCTCCCGGCGGGCGTACTCGCCGAAGGTGACGTCGTTCTCGGCGTCCCGCAGCCGCTGCTGGATGACCTGGCGGGCCGTGGTGGCGGCGATCCGGCCGAAGTCGGTCGGAGTGTCGTCGAACTCCTTGGGCTCCTGGCCCTCCGGCACGTCGGACGGGTCCTCCTTCGCCCAGACGGTGACATGGCCGGTCTCCCGGCTCAGGACGACCCGGGCGTGGCGGCGGCTGTCCGGAGTGCGGTGGTACGCAATGAGGAGGGCCGACTCGATCGCCTCGACCAGCAGGTCGAAGGGAATCTCCTTCTCCTGTGCCAAGCCCTTCAGGAGCTTTACGTCGATGTCCACGGCTACGCCTCCTCTTCCTTCTTGTCCTTGCGGTTGAACTCGATCTCCACACGCGCCCCGGCGATCTCTGCGAAGGCGATCCGGCGGGCGGTCGGCTTGCGCCCCTTGAGCCCGGGGACCTCGGCGTCCAGCCCGTCCTCGTCCACGGCGAGCACCCGGGCGACCAGGTCGCCGCCCTCGTTCAGCCGGAACTTCACCAGACGGCCGGCGGCGCGCACATAGTGGCGCGGCTCGGTCAGCGGGCGGTCGGCGCCGGGGGAGCCGACTTCGAGGGTGTACTCCTCCTCGCCCATCACATCGGACGCGTCGAGCGCGCCGGAGATCTCACGGCTCAGCTCGGCACAGGCGTCGAGGGTGAGGCCCTCGTCGGAGTCCACCACGATTCTCAGCTGTCGGCGCCGGCCCGCGCGGGTCACCTCGATCTCTTCCAGATCCAGTCCGGCGGCGCCGACGAGCGGCTCCACCAGCCCGCGCAGCCTCTCGCTCTGGGTGGTGCTCATCCGGGTGACTCCTCGGCCGCGTGTGCTGTTGTGGGTCCGTCGCGTCCGTGCGGCGGGGCCGTCACGGATGGTCGCGTGTCAGATCAAAGGGTATCCGGTCCGGAAGGGTGTTGCCGTCCACCAGAGGGGGACCCGCGGGTACGCTCGCCTGCGGCGATGATCATCACGGAGCCGCCGGTCGAACGAGGGAGAAACGTGTGAGGCGCCCGGGAACGACGAGACGACGTGCGCTCGCAGTGACGGGCGCGACGGCAGGTGCCGTGGTGACAGGGGCGCTCTCCGGCTGTTCGGGTGAGCCGTCGGAGCCCGGCGGACGCGACCGCGCACACGGCGCGGCGGGGGCGCGCGAGCGCGGCGGAGCGCCGGAGGGATCCGGGACCGCGGCGGCGGACGCCGCCCTGCGGAAACGGTTGGCCGTGTCCGGCGGGGCGCTGCGGGACCGCTACGACGCGGTCATCGCCGCGCATCCGGCCCTGGCCGGGCGGCTCGCGCCGCTGCGGGCCGCGTCCGCCGCCCACACCACCGCCCTCGGCGGCGCCCCGGCCGCGGGCGGCCCCGGCCCCTCGGCCGTACCGCCGGACCCCGCGGCGGCGCTGACGGAACTGGCCGCCGCCGAGCGCCGGTCCTCCGCCGCCCTCACCACCGCTCTCGCCGGGGCCGGACCCGAGCTGGCCCGGCTGCTGGCCTCGGTCGCGGCGGCCGGCGCGGCCAACGCCTATCTGCTGACCGCCCGCCCCGAGAAGGCCGGCCGGTGACCGGGGACCGGGAGCCGCTGGCCGCCGTCCAGGCAGCGCTCGCCGCCGAGCACGCGGCGGTGTACGGGTACGGGGTGGTCGGCGCCCGTATCGGCACGGACCGGCGGGCCGAGGCCCGCCAGGCCCATTCCGCCCACCGGGCCCGCCGGGACGCCCTCGTCCGCGCCGTCCGCGACCTCGGCGGCACCCCGGTGGCCGCCGCCCCGGGCTACGCCCTGCCCTTCCCGGTCCCCGACTCCGCCGCCGCCGTACGCCTCGCGGCGCATCTGGAGGACCGGATCGCCGGTGCCTGCTCCGACCTGGTCAGGGCCGCACAGGGCCCGCTGCGGACCGACGCGGCGGCGGCGCTGCGGGAGGCGGCGGTCCGGTCCGTGCGCTGGCGGGGCTCCGGCGTAGCCTTTCCTGGGCTCGCCGAGCGGTCGGCGGCCACCGGCCGTCCGGCCGGAGCATGAGAGGAAGTCGCACAGGCATGGATTTCGAAGCGCCCCGGCGTCTGGTGCGGGCGCTCGCCGAAGGCGACGGCACACACGAAGGTCCGGACGACGCGCGCTGGCTCACCGAGCTGCCGGAGCTCCTCGCCCGGACGGTGGAGCAGGCCGGCCTGAACATCGACCGGGTGATCGCTCCCGGCGGCCGCGGCAGCCTCGTCGTCCTCGTACACCTCCCCGACGGCACCCCGGCCGCACTGAAGCTGGCCCCGCCGTCCGCCTCCCCCGGCCCGGAACGGACGGCGCTGGAGCACTGGGACGGCTTCGGCGCGGTCCGGTACCTCGGGCCCGCCGGTGACTCCGGGGACGGTCTGCTGCTGGAGCGGCTGCACCCCGAGGTCTCGGTACGCTCCCTGCCGGAGGCCAAGGCCGTCCTGGAGGCCGCGGGCGCGCTGCGCAGGCTCTGGGTCGCACCACCGCCCGCCGGTCACGGCATCGGGACGGTGGCGGAGCGTACGGCGGAGCACGCCGAGCGGCTCCGGCGCGCCGGCTCCGGCGAGACGGCACCCCTGGTCGAAGCCGCCCTGACCGTACGGGACGAGCTGCTCGCGGCCGCGGAGCCCGAGGAGTTCCTGCTGCACGGCTGCTTCCACCAGGGCAAGGTGCTCGCCGGTGACCGGACGCCGTGGCTCGTGGTCGGGCCCGACCCGCTGATCGGGGAGCGTGCCTACGATCTGGCGCGGCTCGCCCGGGACCGCGCGGAGGACCTGGTCGCCACGACCGCGGGCCCCTCGACGGCCCGCCGCCGCGTGGGGCGCCTGGCGGACTCGCTGGACCTGGACCGGGAGCGGGTCCTCGGCTGGACCCTGTTCCGCACGGTCGCCTCGGCGATCGCCTCCCTCGAAGCCGACCGCCCCCGCGAAGCGGAACCCCTCCTGGAGTTCGCCTCCTGGCTGTGACGCCTCCCCCTGGGGGACCTTGGGCCTCGGGCCCCGGGCCGTGGGTGCTGTCTCCGCGTGTCCGGCTGCGGGCCGTCTGTGGCTTGTCGCGCAGTTCCTCGCGCCCCTGGGTACCCGTGCCTGCTGCCCTTGCCCGGTGCGGGTGCCTCCGGGGTGGTCGAGTCCCGCTCTTCGTGGGGTCGTCACCCGGTCCTGTCTGGTTCGGGCAGGTCGGCGGCCTCCGGGCTCACCTCCTCGCGGACTGCGATGCACCGCCACTGAAACGCGTCCCTGCTTGTCGCAGCCCACTGCGGGGGCGACCCTGCACCCCCCTCCCCACGGACCCGTTGCATGGATGCCCCCGGGCCCGAGGATGCCGACAGGGTCCCGCGCCAAACAATGGACGCACATCCCCAGGGCGGGCCCGCACCCCGAGTGGGGCACACCCTCCGACCCGGGTGACCGCAAGATTTGTCCTCCCCCGGTGACGGCGACACCATCAGGGGCTTTGCGGTGCTGCTCAAGTCGGGATCACGTG
>NZ_JBSFNQ010000151.1:0-11020 GCF_053981115.1 Streptomyces sp. NPDC003691
TCCATTACCGATGGGGGTAAACGGGGGGCCCCGCGGCGGGGGGCCGCCGCGGCCGGGGGCCCGTCAACGGGTGGTGCGCCGGTCCCGGCGGGGGTCCCGGGCGACTGCCGGAAGGTCAGTCGGCCACCGTCGCGTTCACCCGTTCGCCGTCCCTGCGGACGGCCGGTTCGGGGGTCCGGCCGAGCTGCCCGTAGAGCCGGCCCGGCCACCAGCTCGCCCGGCCGATGTCCAGGGAGAGCGCGGGCACCAGCAGGGTGCGGACCAGGAAGGCGTCGAGCAGGACGCCGACCGCGACGACCACCCCGAGCTGGACCATGTCGACGACCGGCATCGAGGTGAACACCGCGAAGGTCGCGGCCAGGACGACCGCCGCCGAGGTGATGACGCTGCCGGTCACCGCGAGGCCGCGGCGGACGCCTTCCGCGTGGCCGTGGAGCTGTGCCTCCTCGCGGACCCGGGTCATCAGGAAGATGTTGTAGTCCACGCCGAGCGCGGCGAGGAAGACGAAGCTGACGAGCGGGAGCTGCCAGGCGACGCCCGCGTGTCCGAAGACGTGCTCGAACAGCAGGCCGGACGCGCCGAGTGCGGCGAAGTAGGACGCCACGACGGTCGACAGCAGGATCAGCGGGGCGATCAGCGACCGGAGCAGGACGATCAGGAAGAGCAGGATCACCGCGAGGACGACGGGGATGACGACCCGGACGTCACGGCCCTGGGCCCGGTCGATGTCCAGGGTCTCGGCCGTGGTGCCGCCGACGGCGGCGTGTGCGCCGGGCACCGCGTGGACGGCCGACCGCAGGTCCTTGATGGTGTCCATGGCCGCGTCGCTGTCGGGCGCGGAGTCGAGTACGGCGTCGATCATCACCCGCTTGCCGTCGGGGCTGGGCGACCGTTCACCGATCCGTACCCCGTCGACGCTTTCGATCGCCGTGGCGACGGCCCCCGCGGCGGCGGCGTCCGCGATGACGACGGCCGGGTCGGAGGCGCCGGACGGATAGTGCCGGGCGAGCTGCTCCTGGCTGGTGACGGATTCGGGCTTCGTCTGGAAGACGTCGGACTTGCCGAGGCCGAGATTGAGGCCGAGGGTGCTGAACCCGAGGGCGGCGATCACGACCAGACAGCCCAGCCAGACGGTACGGGGGCGGCGGCCGACCGCGTTGCCGACCCGGGCCCAGCCGCCGGTCGCGGACCGCTCGGCCTGGCCGAGCCGCGGTACGAACGGCCAGAACACCCAGCGGCCGGCCAGCACCAGCAGCGCCGGGAGGATCGTCACCATGGCGACATAGGCGCACAGCACCCCGGTGGCGCCGACGAGCCCCAGGCTGCGGGAGCTCTGGACATCGGCCAGGGCCAGGCAGACCAGACCCACGACCACGGTTCCGGCGGATGCCAGGATCGCCGGACCGGAGCGCCGCAGGGCGATCCGCATGGCGGTGTGCCGGTCCTCGTGGCGCCGGAGTTCCTCGCGGTAGCGGGCGATCAGCAGCAGCGCGTAGTCGGTGCCGACACCGAAGAGGAGGATCATCAGCAGGCTGGAGCTGGCCGGATTCACCGGCAGGTCGGCGTGTTTGGCGAGCAGATAGGCCACGCCCTGGGTGAGGACGGCGGCGAAGCCGACCGACAGCAGCGGCAGCAGCCAGAGGAACGGGCTGCGGTAGATCAGCAGCAGCAGGACGATGACGACCGAACTGGTCGCGATCATCAGATTGACGTCGAGGTTCTCGAACGCCTGGGTGTAGTCGTTCAGCAGGCCCGCGGGACCGCCGACCGTGATGCCGAGACCGGCGGGCGCGCCGTCCTCCGCGAGTTTGCGCATCTCCTTGACGGCGAAGTCGACTTCGACGTCGTCACGGGTCAGCGGGACGACCGTCATCAGGGCCTTGCCGTCCTCCGACGGGACGACCGCGGCGACGGCCTCGCCGCTGGTGGCCAGCTTCGCGAACGCGGCCCGGTCCGCCGCGGCCTTCTGCCGGTCCGCCTCCCGGATACCGCCCTCACGGGTGTAGACGACGACCGCGGGCGCCTCCTCCAGCGCGGAGCTGTACTTCTCCAGCTCCGTCATGACCGCGGTGGATTCCGCGCCGCGCGGCAGCGAGCCCGTGGGGCTGCGGTCCTCGTAGTCCTCCAGTCCGCCGAAGAGCGGGGTGAGGAGGCCGGCCAGGAGGAGCCACCCTAAGAGGACGAGCCATTTGGACCTGCGGCCACTGGGGACCTTCGCGAGAAGGCCCGGGGAATCACTCATGTCGGCGTACCTTTCGTCCCCGGCCGAGCCGAGTGCTGCCGGGGTACTGCGTCCGGGGGCGGGCGGTTCGAGGACGGCCCGGGCGGAGATGACCCGCGAGAGCCGTACCTGCCTGGAGCACCACGCTACTGCGTATAGTGCACGCGTAGATGCTACGCAGTATCGGAAACGGCCGTCAAGCGGGCCGACGGCGACGCGACGGCAGAGTGAGGGGAGGCCGCACGGAGACGACGGCCCCGGCGGGGAGAGGGCGGGGGAATGCGGCGAGGGCGCGGCGGGACCCGTGCGGCGGAATGCCGGAACGCGGCGCACCCCCGGTCGGTCGAACCGAATCGGGGGTGCGCGGTGGGACGGAGGCGCGGAAAGTGCGCCGGGGGCGGTGGCGGGCGGGCGCCGGGGAGGTCAGCTCCGCGGCTGGTCGATCAGCACGCCGATGCCGTCGAGGATGCGCTCCAGACCGAAGACGAACTCGTCGTCCGGCCCCGCGGGCTGGTCGAGCACGCCCGCGTCGATCACCTTGTTGAGTGCGGGGAAGCGGTCGGGACCGACCAGCCTGCGCACGAGCTGCCCGTACGACACCATCGCCGCCAGCTCGTCCGGCGCCTTCGCCATGAACGTCGCCTCGACATCCGCCGAGACGGTCGCCTCGCTCCGGGTGTAACCGCTCAGCAGCATGATCACGGAGAGCTTGTCGCCCTCGGGGATCGGCGCGCCGTCCAGACATTCGAGCCCGCGCTCCAGCCAGATGATCTGATTGGGCGTCATTGGCGGGCCGGTGATGGGGATGCGCAGCGCCCAGGTGTGCTTGCGCAGGATCGTGTGCTGCTCCCAGGCCCACCGGGACAGCCCGGCACGCCACCCCTCGTCCGGTGTCTCCGGGGGTGACGGGGGCGTCTGGTAGATGGCGTCCGACATCAGGACGAGCAGTTCGTCCTTGGACGCGAGATAGCGGTAGAGCGCCATGGTCGAGGCGCCCAGATCGGCCGCCACCCGGCTCATCGAGACCGCGCCCAGCCCCTCGGAAGCGGCGATGGCCACGGCCGCGTCGACGATGAGCTGAAGGCTCAGGCCGCGCTTCGGTCCCTTGGTCGGCTTCTCGCGCAGCCCCCAGGCTTCGCCGAGGTAGCTCGGCAGGGTGGGCCCCCTGCTTGCGTCCATCGACTCCACTTCCTTCGAAAGGTCCCGCCCGGGGCGGAACCGGTCGTCCTGCGGCCCAGTCTATGGGGTGTACGTCGGTGATCGAACAGGACTACGGCGCCCGGCGCACCATGTTCACCACGCCGACCAGCCGGAACACCTCGGTGGCGGGCGGCGCCCGTTCGGGCCGGGGCGGCGGACGGCGTACCGGTGCCGTACCCGCGCCCGGCCCGGAACCCGTCCGGCCGGAGCGGATATCACCGGCAACGGGCCCGCTCGGGCGATACCACCGGAGAGAGACCATACGTCACCCGGAGCGGTCTGCCACGGGCACCGGACGAGCCCGGGCCCGCCCGGGCGCCGGGTTAGGGGCGACCCCAGTCGGCACCCGCCGGCGGCGCTAGGGGGTGCCGGGCGACCTTAGGGGGGTCTCCCGGCTGTCCGGCCGCCCGGCGCGCGCTTGGATCGGGCCACCACCGCAGAGAGGACGTCCGGGCGATGACCGAGAACACCGAGACCGGCAGCACCACCGGGTCCCTCCCGGTGTTTCCGCTCGACCGCAGGACCTGCCCGCTCTCGATTCCCCGGGAGTACGAGGCGATGCGGAAGGACGAACCGGTCGCCCGGGTCGTCAACCGGATGACCGGAAAGCCCGTATGGGCGCTGACCAGGTACGAAGACGTCCGCCGGGTACTGGGCGACCCGTCGATGAGCTCCAACGCCCGCAACCCCGGCTACCCGCACCAGTTCCAGGTCCCGGAGGAGATGCTGCCGTACATCGCCTTCCCCTTCGCCGCCATGGACCCGCCCGAGCACACGGTGCGCCGCCGGATGGTGATCCCCGAGTTCACCGCCAAACGGATCGCCGAACTGAAACCGCGCACCCAGGCGATCGTCGACGCCCGGATCGACGCCATGCTCGCCAAGGGCGGCCCCGTCGACCTCGTCGCCGAACTGGCCGTACCGGTGCCGTCCCTCCAGTTCTGCGAGATGCTCGGCGCGGACCCCGAGCACATCGGCTACTTCCGGAACTACGCCGAGACCACCACCGGCCGCGACTCCAGCATGGAGGCGGTCGCCGGGGCGATCGCCCGGATGGACGAGTTCCTCGACGAACTGATCACCGAGAAGACCGGCACGCCCGGCGACGACCTGCTCAGCCGAATCGCCGCCAGACTGCCCGAGGAACCCACCCTCGAACACGACGACCTGGTCGCCATCGCCCGGCTGCTGGTGATCGCCGGATCCGACACCACGGCCAACATCATCTCGCTGGGCACCCTGGTCTTCCTCGAGCACCCCGAGCAGCTCGACGAGGTACGGCGCGACCCCTCGCTGCTGCCCGGCGCCATCGAGGAACTGCTGCGCTTCCTCAGCATCCTGGACTCGGCGACCGTACGCGTCGCCACCCGGGACACCGAACTGGCCGGCGGCGAGACCGTCCGCGCCGGCGAGGGCGTCCTCGCCCTCAACGGCGCCGCGAACTGGGATCCCGACCGGTACCCTGACCCGCACCGGTTCGACATCCACCGCGACGCCGAGGGCCATCTGGCCTTCAGCTACGGAAACCACATGTGCCCCGGCGCCAACTTCGCCCGCACCCAGCTCGAAGTGGTCTTCGGCACCCTGTTCACCCGCATCCCCGGCCTGCGCCTGGCGGCCCCCGCGGACAAACTGCCCTACATGTTCGACGCGCACGCGTACGGACTCCACGAACTGCCCGTCACCTGGTGAGCCGGGAGTGAGGGCGATGCGGATCACGGTCGACCGCGAGGTGTGCGTCGGATCGGGGAACTGCGTCTTCTTCGCCCAGCAGGTCTTCGACCAGCACCCCGACGGCACGGTCCACCTGCTCGTCCGCGAGCCGGACCAGGCCCTGCGCACCGCGACGCTGACCGCGGTCGCGAACTGTCCGGTCCAGGCGATTTCCGTCAACGACACCTGAGCCGCGCGCTCCACCGAGAGCCGCGCCGCTCCTGGAGACATCCCGGGAACGGGGGTTCGGAGCAGAAGATGATCACACTTCCCGAGGCGGACGGCACCCTCACCGCCTACCGGCCGGACCATCCGGCCGACACCCGGCCGGCCGACCCGACGCCGTTCAGGACCCGGTCGGTGCTGGCGACGGCCCATGTGCTCGCCGACCCGCTCGCCACCAACGAACCCCTCGGCCCGGTGGGCCCCACCCCGCCGCCCCAGACCCTCGACTGGGACGCCACCCTCGCCTTCCGCCGCCATCTCTGGTCCCACGGCTTCACCCTCTGCGAAGGCATGGACACCGCACACCGCGGCATGGGCGTCGACTGGCCGCTCGCCGCCGAGCTGATCCGCCGCTGCGGGGCCGAGGCCAGGGCCGTGGGCGGCCGGATGGCCGCCGCCGTCCTCACCGACCAGATCGAACCCTTCGAACCCTGCACCCTCAAGGACGTCCGGGCCGCCTACGAGGAACAACTGGCCGTCGTCGAGGAGGCCGGCGCCCAGCCGGTCATCATGTGCAGCCCCCACCTCACCGTCGCCGCCCGCGACCACGACGACTTCGCCGAGGTCTACGGAGCCCTGATCCGCCAGTCCACGCAGCCGGTGATCCTGCACTGGATCACCTCGGAGTGGGACCCCCGCAACACCGAGTACTGGGGCCACGAGGAGCCCGACCCCGCGTACGAAGCACTCCTCGACATCGTCCGCGCCCACCCCGGCAAGGTCGACGGCGTCAAAATCGGCCCCGCGGACCTCGACCGCCAGACCGCCTGGCGCGCCCGGCTCCCCGACGGGGTGAAGTTCTACACCAGCGACACCACCGACTACGCCCGGATGTTCACCGGCGACGACAACGGCCACAGCCACGGCCTCACCCCGGTCATCGACCCCGTAGCCCCGCTCGCCGCCCGCGCCTTCCGCGCCCTGGACGACGGCGACCGCGCCCGGGCCGCCGGACTCCTCTCCGCCACCCTCCCCCTGAACCGCCATCTGTTCAGCGGAGAGGGCCGCAGCATCTACTTCTTCCGCACCGGCATCACCTTCCTGGCCTGGCTCGCCGGGCACGCCCCGCACTTCCGGATGGTGTGGGGCGAGCAGTCGGCCCGGTCCGTGCCCCATCTGGCCACCGCCTACCGGCTGGCCGGCGAAGCGGGCGTCTTCCCCGACCCGGACCGGGCCGAACAGCGGATGAAGCAGTTCCTCACCCTCTCGGGGGTCGACCAGTGACCAGGGCACTCGTCCTCGGCGGCGGACTCGCCGGCATGCTGGCCGCCGCCGCCCTCGCGGACACCGCCGACAGCGTCGTCGTGGTCGAGCGCGACACCTTCCCCGACGCCCCCGTACCCCGCCGCGGACTGCCGCAGGGCCACCACAGCCATATCCTCATGCGCAGCGGCGCCGAAGCCCTCGACGAACTCCTCCCCGGCACTCTCGACCTGCTCCACACCGCCGGAGCCAAAACCCGCGGTCTGCCGTCCGGCGCGCTCGCCCGCGGCCCCGAAGGCTGGATGGAACGCCTCGAAACCGACGCCTATCTGCTGCTCTGCAGCCGCGACCTGCTCGACCACATCGTCCGCGGCCAGGTCCTGCGCAACAGCGGGATCACCGTGCGCGAGGCCACCAAGGTCCTCGGGCTGACCGGCAGCGCCGCCCGGGTGACCGGCGCCCTCGTCGACACCGCCGAAGGACCCGAACGCATCCCCGCCGATCTCGTCGTCGACGCCACCGGCCGCGGCTCCGCCGCCCCCGCCTGGCTCACCGCCCTCGGACTGCCCCAGGTCCGCGAAGACGTCGTCGACGCCGGAATCACCTATGTCAGCCGCTGGTTCGAAGCACCGCCCGCCGTCAAGGACAGCTTCCCCGGCGTCATGATCCAGATGACCCCCGGCACCGGCCGCCCCGGCCGCGGCGCCGGACTCCTCCCGATGGAAGGAGGACGCTGGATCCTCAGCCTCTTCGGCAGCCGCGGCGGCGAACCCCCGAAGGACGAGGCGGGCTTCACCCGCTTCGCCCGCGAACGGCACCATCCGATCATCGCCGATCTGATCGCCCGCGCCACCCCGTCCGGCCCGATCCGCACCTACCGCAACATCCCCGACTGCCGGCGCCGCTACGAGAAACTCGCCCTCCCCGAAGGCTTCGTCGTCATCGGGGACGCCGCGTCCGCCCTCAACCCCGTACACGGCACCGGTATGTCCGTCGCCGCCCGCTGCGCCCTGCTGCTCCGCGACCAGCTCGCCGGCGGCCCGCGGCGGCCCGTGCCGACCCGCCGTATCCAGGCCGGAATCGCCCGTATCAACGGCGGTGCCTGGAAACTGGCCGTCAACACGGACCAGGGCCTGCCCGGAGTCCGCGCGAACATCCGCCTCCTCGGCGGGCCCCTCGCCGACCGGCTGGCCGCCCGGATCGCCAGCACCGGCTGCCGCGACCACCGGGTCATCAACACCGTCTTCGGTATCGCGTCCCTGGTCCGGCCGATGAGCGCGATGATGACCCCCGCGTTCCTGCTGGCGGTGCTGCGCGGCCCGCGCAAACCCGCGCTCACGGACGAACAGGCCATCGCGCAGTTCCCCGAGTTCGGCGAACTGCTCCCGTACGCCCGCTCCGGCCGGCCGACCCGCAAACCCGTATGAGCACCCGGCAGCCGGGGCCCGCCGACGCCCCCACCGTGATCCCGTGGCTGCTCTCCGGCCGCGGCCCGGAGGCACTGCGCGGCCAGGCCGAACGTCTCGCCGCCCATCTCACCGGCGGCACCGGAACCGGTGAGACGGGCGGGGCGGCCGATATCGGGCACTCCCTGCTGACGACCCGCGCCCTGCTCGGCCACCGGGCCGTCGTCCTGGGCCCGGACACCCCCGCACTGCTCGCCGGGGTACGGCTGCTGGCCGGAGGGGACCCCTCCGGCGACCCCGCAGCCACCGCAGCCACCGTGGTCTCGGGCACCGCGCTCCCGGACCCCCGGATCGCCTTCGTCTTCCCCGGCCAGGGCTCCCAGTGGCGCGGCATGGCCCGCGAACTCCTCGACACCGCACCGGCCTTCGCCGACGCGATGGCCCGCTGCGCGGCCGCGCTGGAACCCTTCGTGGACTGGACACCCGCCGATGTCCTGCGCGACGCCGAGTCCCCGCTCTGGGACCGGGTCGACGTGGTGCAGCCCTTGCTGTGGGCGGTGATGGTGTCGCTCGCCGCGCTCTGGGAGTCGTACGGAGTACGGCCCGCGGCCGTCGTCGGCCACTCCCAGGGCGAGATCGCCGCCGCCTGCGCCGCCGGAGCACTGTCCCTGGCGGACGGCGCCCGGGTCGTGGCCCTGCGCAGCAGGCTCATCCGCGCCGGACTCGCCGGCCTCGGCGGGATGCTCTCCGTACCGCTCTCCCCGGCGGACGTCGAACCCCGCCTCGCCCCCGCCGCGGGCCGCGTCCAGCTCGCGGCCGTGAACAGCCCCTCGTCCGTCGTGCTCTGCGGCGAGACCGGCGCCCTGGACGCGCTGTTCGCGGAGCTGACCGCCGAAGGGATCCAGGCCCGCCGGATCTCCGTGGACTACGCCTCGCACTCCCACTACGTGGAAAAGCTCCGCGACGACCTGCTCGACGCCCTCGGCCCCGTACGGCCCCGGACCGCGGACACCGCGTTCTACTCCACCGTCACCGGCGGCCTCCTGGACACCGCGGAACTCACCGCCGAGTACTGGTACCGCAATCTGCGCGGCACCGTACGGTTCGCCGACGCCACCCGGGCCCTGCTCGCCGACGGCTTCCGCGTCTTCGTCGAGTCCAGCGCGCACCCGGTCCTCACCAACGCCGTCCAGGAGAGCTGCGAGACCGCCGGGGCCGACGCGGCCGTCATCGGCTCACTCCGCCGCGACGCGGGCGGCCTCGACGGGTTCGCCCTGGCACTGGCCCGGGCCCATGTCCGCGGTACCCCGGTGACCTGGACCTCCTTCCTGCCCGGGGCCCGGACCGTCGACCTGCCGACCTACGCCTTCCAGCGCGAGCGGTACTGGAAGGACCCCGCCGCCGGGACGGTCCGGCGCGCCGCGACCGGACAGCGCCGGGTGGAGCACCCCCTGCTGACGTCCGCCGTGGAACCGGCACACACCGACGGCACCCTTCTCACCGGCCGGCTCTCCGTCCGCGACCAGCCCTGGCTCGCCGACCACCTCGTCCTCGGTACTCCCGTCGTGCCGGGCGCGGTCTTCGCCGAGCTGGCGCTCTGCGCGGGCGAACACCTGGAATGCCCGGTGGTCGGCACCCTCACCCTGCGCACCCCGCTGGTACTGCCCGAGCACGGCGGCGTCGCCGTCCAGACCGTCGTCGGCCCGGCGGACGCGTCCGGCGACCGGCCGTTCACCGTGCACTCCGGCGCCACCGAGGACGGCGGACCCTGGACTCTCCATGCGGAGGGGCTGCTCACCGGCGCGGACACCGCACCGCCGCCCGGCGCGGACGCGGCCGGCCCCGTGGCGGGCTTCGCCCAGTGGCCGCCGCCCGGAGCGACGGCGGTGGACGTCGTCGACGGCTACGAGGGGCTCGCGGCCCGGGGCTACGGCTACGGCCCGGCCTTCCGCGGTGTCACGGCGATCTGGCGGCGCGGCGACGAGACCTTCGCCGAAGTCGAACTGCCCCCGGACCTGCGGGCGGACGCCGAACGCCATCTGCTGCACCCGGCCCTGCTGGACGCCTGTCTGCACCCCGGCGCCCTGAGCGGGCCCGGCACACCCGCGCGACTGCCCTTCGAATGGGCGGACCTGCGGCTGTACGCCGTCGGCGCGAGCACCCTGCGGATCCGGATCGCCCCGGCCCCCGGCGGCGACGGGGAGCGGCTGGACGCCGCGGACCCGGCGGGCCGCCCCGTGCTCTCCCTCGCCGCCCTCTCGACCCTGCCGGTGGAACCCCGGCAACTGGAACCCCGGCGCGGAGCGGCCGGAGTGGAGCCGCTTGCCCTGGAGTGGATCCCGCTCCCGGCGACAACCGCGAAGGCGGCTGACAGGCCGGGCGTCCCCGTATCCGACGCGCTGCCCGTACCCGACGCCCTGTCCGGCCCCGGCACCGCGACTGCCGCGGCCCTGCCCGACCTCGATACGGTGCGTGCTCTGGCGGACCGGGGGGAGACCGTGCCGGGCACCGTGCTCTGGAGGGTTCCCCATCCGGCGGGGCAGAACGTGCCGGACGCCGCCCGCGAAGCCGCCCGCACCACCCTCTCCGTGCTCCAGGAGTGGCTCGCCGACGAGCGCTTCACCCACTCGAAGCTGGTCGTCCTGGTCCGGCACGCCCAGGCGGTCACCGGCGACGAGCAGCCCCCGGATCTCGCCCTGGCAACGGTCCCGGGGCTGGTCCGCGCGGCCGCCGCCGAGAACCCGGACCGGGTTGCCCTGATCGACACCGACGGCCGTGCCGACTCGGAACGCGCCGTCCCGGCCGCCGTGGCCGTTGGCGAACCGGAGGCCGCCGTGCGCAACGGCACGGCACTGGTACCCCGGCTGAAGAGGGCACCCCTGACCGCCCGCGAGCCACGGACCGTCGACCCCGTGGGGACGGTGTTGGTGACGGGTGGGTTGGGTGGGTTGGGTGGTTTGGTGGCGCGGCATGTGGTGGTGGGTTGGGGGGTGCGGCGGTTGGTGTTGGTGGGTCGTCGTGGGTTGGAGGGTGCGGGTGCGGTGGGGTTGGT
>NZ_JBSFNQ010000152.1:0-10985 GCF_053981115.1 Streptomyces sp. NPDC003691
TTCGGGCACGGAATCGAGACGAGGTGCAGCCTCGCCCTCATGCACTACCAGCCGTTGGTCCATGTGCCGGGCATCGAGATCCGAACCCACGGCACGACCCTCTACAACTCCCTGTACAGGGCCGATGACCAGCTACTGGTCAATGCTCACGTCTGGGGCGTCAACGCCTACGCCGCTCCCATATGGCACCTTCGGCGCAGTGGAGTGGGCGGCCCCTTCCGCACCTACGCTCAGAGCTTTGAAGCCGTCTGGGCCACGGCAACCCCGGTCCCTGAGGAGTGATCTTGTCCCGTACGGAGTACTACGACGACCCCGACGCGCCCGAGCCCAACAGCCTGGTCGTGGCGGCTTCTGCCGTGGTGACCGACGACGGCGGACGGATCCTGCTCCAGCGCCGCCGGGACAGCGGACTCTGGGCCCTGCCCGGCGGCGGGATGGAGATCACGGACTCCCTGCCCGGTACGGCTGTCCGTGAGATTGCGGAAGAGACCGGGTTGGAGGTCGAAATCACCGGACTGGTCGGCACGTACACAGACCCTCGTCACGTGATCGTCTACAGCGACGGCGAGGTCCGCAGGCAGTTCAACATCTGTTTCACTGCCCGCGTCACGGGTGGTGAACTCGCCATCTCGGACGAGTCCACCGAACTGCGGTTCATCGCGCCCGAGGACCTTGCGGACCTTCCCATGCACCACACCCAGCAGCTCCGTATCCAGCACTTCCTTGAGCACCGGGAGCGGCCTTACCTGGGCTGAAGGCCGTCCGGGCCTACTTCTCCTCGGTCCCCGGAGCCGGTGTCAGCCCCGTCGGGCATGAGGCGCCCCAGTTCGTTTCGAACGGGTCACCCAGCTTGACGCCCGTGCCGCCGATGCCGCAGTAGCCCGCCGGGTTCTTGTCCAGATACTGCTGGTGATACGCCTCCGCCGGATAGAACGGGCGGCCGTTCGCCGGGAGGATCTCCGTGGTGATCGTGCCGTAGCCGGAGCCGGTGAGGACCTTCTGGTACGCCTCGCGGGAGGCGGCCGCGGACTCGGCCTGGGCGGGGGAGTGGGTGTAGACCGCGGAGCGGTACTGGGTGCCCACGTCATTGCCCTGGCGGAAGCCCTGGGTGGGGTCGTGGGACTCCCAGAAGACCTTCAGGAGCTGTTCGTACGAGACGGCCGACGGGTCGAAGACGACGCGGACCGCCTCCGTGTGGCCGGTGAGGCCGGAGCACGCCTCCTCGTAGGTCGGGTTCGGGGTGTGGCCGCCCTGATAGCCGACGAGGGTGGTCCAGACGCCGGGGGTCTGCCAGAACTTACGCTCCGCTCCCCAGAAACAGCCCAGACCGAAGTCCGCGACCTCCAGCCCCTCCGGATACGGGCCCTGCAGGGCGTTCCCCAGGACCGTATGGCGGTCGGGGACGGAGAAGGCGGGGGAGGGGCGGCCCGGGAGGGCCTCCTCGGGGGTGGGGAGGACGGGGACACGGCGGGACAGGAACATGCGTGCTCCTCCTTCGGAGGTCGGTATCCCTTGAACGCCGGAGACGCGGCGGACATTCCGGGAGCATCATGCCCTCGGGACCCCGCTCCCGCCGTTCCGCGGGCCGACGGCCCGGGGCCCGGGTACCCGGACGGTAGGGGCAGGGGCGAGGGCATACGGGACGGGGTGGGCCGGTTACGGCCGGGTCCGCGCCGGGGGCCGAGCGGCCCGGAGGGGCCTGACCGGCCCCGGGCCGGTCAGGCGCCGCCCAGCATCGCCGGGGTGCCGCCGTTGGCCTCGAAGCCCGCCACGGCCAGATTGCGGTAGAGGGTGTACTCCGCCGCGGGGTCCTCGTCCAGGGTCCACGGGATGGCTCCGACATGGCCGTCGACATGGACGAGCTGGGCCATCGCCTCGGCCCAGCGCTCGGAGCGGATCAGGAACAGCACCAGCAGATGGCGGACCTGGGCCAGCATCGGGTCTTCGGGACGGGCCGAGTGGACCGCGTAGAGCGCCCCGTCGACGGCCTTCGAGACCACCGCGCTCCCGTGGAAGTTCTGCATGATCACGAGCTCGGGGATGTGCTCGTACACCGCGAACAGCGGCAGCGCGGCGAGCAGCGATCCCCGGGGCGCGCGGGCCGCAGCCGTGGTCGCGAAGTGGTCCGCCTCCTCCCGGGAGCCGTGCCACTTCTCGCTCAGATAGGGCAGCGCCGCGAGATGGCCGCCCATATGCGCGGGCGCCCGGTCGATGACCTCGGCCCACAGCAGGTCGAACCGCTCGTGGCTGTAGCCCAGACCACGGGCGACCGCCAGCTCGGTGATATACGGAACGGGGTCCTTCGGGGCCAGCCGGGCGGCCTCCGCGCACACCGTCTGGGCCTCCTCCAGGATCATCCGGAAGTCGGCCTCGCCGACGGCGGACGACCGCCACGCCTGCTGGACCAGGAACTGCGCATGCACCTGCGCGGCGCCCGGGTCCTCCGGGGCCTCGGAGCGCCAGGCCCGCAGCCAGGCGCCGCCGGCCCCGGGCCGCTGCTGGAGCTCCAGCGCCGCGGCGCCCGCGAACGCCTGCACCCGCTGCCAGCGCACCTCGCCGGCCGCCGGGGTGTCCGCGAGCAGCTGGGACGCGGCCCGCCAGCTCTGCGTCTGCTGGACCACGTTGAGTACGTCGAGGAGATCCTGGTCGGGGCCGGGCAGCCGGATGTCCTGCTCCTCCTGGCGGAGGAAGCCGTAGGCCTCGGGGTCGGCCGCATCGGGCGAGCGCGGGTCGACGACCCGGAGGCCCCCGCCGCTGTTGCGGCGGCGTACGAACGATGCGACGACGACGAACAGCATGCCCGTCGCGATCAGGAACCAGAGAATCTCCATGCCCCCATTGTCCCGGACCCCGCGGGAAGCGAATCCGCCCGCCCGCCGGGTTCCCCGGATTGTGGCATCGAGTTGTCCACAACGTGCGGGTTGTCCACAGGCGGGCGCCGACTGCTTGCGGCGGGGCTACTCTCGGGCCTCATGAGCGACGACCAGCACAGCCACCCCCACCACCACCTCGAAACCCTCGCTATCCACGCCGGGAACACCGCGGACCCGCTGACCGGCGCGGTCGTGCCGCCGATCTACCAGGTGTCGACGTACAAGCAGGACGGCGTCGGCGGGCTGCGCGGCGGTTACGAGTACAGCCGCAGCGCCAATCCGACGCGCACCGCCCTGGAGACCAACCTCGCCGCGCTGGAGGGCGGCCGCCGCGGGCTTGCCTTCGCCTCCGGGCTGGCGGCCGAGGACTGCCTGCTGCGCACCCTGCTGTCGCCCGGCGACCATGTGGTGATTCCGAACGACGCCTACGGCGGCACGTTCCGGCTGTTCGCCAAGGTCGTCGCGCGCTGGGGCGTGGAGTGGTCCGTCGCCGATACCTCCGACCCGGCCGCCGTGCGGGCCGCGATCACCCCGAAGACCCGGCTGATCTGGGTGGAGACCCCGTCCAACCCGCTGCTGGGCATCACCGACATCGCCGCCGTCGCCGGAATCGCCCACCAGGCGGGCGCCCGGCTCGTCGTGGACAACACCTTCGCCAGCCCCTACCTCCAGCAGCCCATCGCGCTCGGCGCGGACGTCGTCGTCCACTCCCTGACGAAGTACATGGGCGGCCACTCGGACGTGGTCGGGGGTGCCCTGGTCGCCGCCGACGAGGCCCTCGGCGAAGAGCTGGCCTTCCACCAGAACGCGATGGGCGCGGTCGCGGGCCCGTTCGACTCCTGGCTGGTGCTGCGCGGCATCAAGACGCTGCCGGTCCGGATGGACCGCCACAGCGAGAACGCGGGCCGGATCGCCGAGATGCTCACCCGCCACCCGCGGGTGACCTCGGTGCTCTACCCCGGGCTGCCGGACCACCCGGGCCACGAGACCGCCGCCAAGCAGATGAAGGCGTTCGGCGGAATGGTCTCCTTCCGGGTCGAGGGCGGCGAGCAGGCCGCCGTCGACGTCTGCGACCGTGCCCGCCTGTTCACGCTCGGTGAGTCCCTCGGTGGGGTGGAATCGCTCATCGAGCACCCGGGCCGGATGACCCATGCCTCGGTGGCCGGATCGGCGCTGGAGGTCCCGGCGGACCTGGTGCGGCTCTCCGTCGGTATCGAGGCCGTCGACGATCTGCTGGCCGACCTCCAGCAGGCACTGGGCTGACCCCCGCCGGTGACGCCCGCCGGGCCCTGAGGGCCGTTCGGCCCGTGGACGCCGACCCGCCCGGTAACGCCTGGCGGGGTGGGCCCGCAGGCGTCCGTCGCGCCACGCCCGGCTGCCCGCGGGCCCGGGCGGGGCGCCGAAGCTCTCCGGGTGCTCGCCCGGCAGCGCGCCCGGCCGCTACGGCGTCCCGCGGACCGGGCGCGAACCTGTCCGGGGCGTAAACCTGTCCGTGGGGCGAACCTGCCGAGGTGCGAACCTGCCGGGGTGGAACCCGTCGGGGCGTGCCGGTCCGCCGGTCCGCCGGTCTGCCGGGCCATGCCGTCCCGGCGGATCAGGCGGGAACCTTCTCGTCCTCCAGCATTCCCCGGATCTGCTCCCTCAGCTCGGGAGAGTCGTCGTGGTCGTGCACGGAGACCGCGTGTTCGGTGGCCGCGCGGACGACCTCGTCCTCCTCACCGGTGATGGTCAGGGTGCAGCCCGACTCGCTGGGGAACCTGCGGCAGTCGGCGACTTTCCTGGTCATGACGACCTCCTTGGACGTCCGTACTCCGCTTGTTCCAGGATAGGCAGGGTGAAGCCGGGCAAAGGGAATATTTTCCCCAAGCTCTACGGGGTGCCCGCGCCGCGGCACGGAGGCGGTGCCGTCCGGGCGGATGTCCTCCCCGGCCGGACGTCTTCCCCGGTCAGATGCCGTTGACGGTCAGATGCCTTCGACGGGAGGCGTGGTCTCCCGGGGCGGACTGCTCCACGGCTCCGCCACCGCCGTCCACAGCACCAGCCCGGTGATCAGGGCGAACACCAGCAGCCAGAGCACCGCCCGGGCCGTACGCCGCCTTCTGGCGACCCGCTTGCCCAGCTCCATCGCCGCCCGGGCCAGATCGGGCGGCAGCACCGCGGGCGCGGCGGCCAGCATCCGCCGGACGTCCTGCTGCTTGCGGGTCTGCCCGCTCATGCCGCCCCCGGGGTGTGCACCGTCGCGACCGCCCGGTGGCAGACCGCGTGGATCCGCTCGGGGGAGAGCCCGAGCAGCGCCGCGGTCTGCTCCTCCGGCACTCCCTCGTACAGCCGCAGTACGAGGACCAGCCGCTCCCGCGGGCGCAACTGCCCCAGCACCCCGCCGTGCGCCCGGCGGAAGCGCCAGGCGCCCAGGGCGAAACGGCCGGCCAGCTCCCGGCGGGCGTGGTCGTAGGGATCCTCGTCACGCAGCCGGTCCCATTCGGCGTACGTCCTGGCCAGCGCGGAGACCAGCAGCTGCCGGGCGCGCGGATTGCGGTCCGCGGTCTCCGCGGTCAGCAGGGTCGCCGCATGCAGCAGCCGGGCGCCCGCGCCCGCGACGAAGGACTCGAACCCCCGGGCACGGCCGCCGCGCACCCGCGCCGCCCGCTCCTCGCTCACCTCCTCATCTAGAGGCAGACGCGCGGCCGGGGTCAATACGTAGGCGAGTACTGCCGAGTACTGCCTGGTGCTGCCGGGAATTGCCGGGCGCCGGCGGGCATCGCCGGGCATTGCCCACGGCGGCGGCGGACGGAATGGCGGACGGAACACGGAATGGAGGACGGAACGAGGACGGGACGCCGGAACGGGCCGGAAAGTCCTCGGGAGCCCGGGGAAAACGGCGGGAAACGGCGGAGAAAGGGCCGGAAAGGATCGCGACGGGGGCGATGGGAAACGCGGCGCGCGGCCGGGCCGGACGACCGGCGGACCCAGGTGGTCGGCGTACCAGGGTCGGATCGCCGGTGCGCGGGCTCGGCCGCGAAGCCGCCGCTGACAGTGCGCTCGGGGCGCGCCGTACGGGAAGGAACCGTACGGGAAGGAATACGTACGGATGAGTGGGGGCGTGTACGGCCGTCGTCGGTGTGCGGACGGACGCCAGGCCGGGGAGGTGGGGGTACGGGGCCTTGAGGGGCGGCTCAGCCCGTGGCCGGAGGCGGCACCTCCGTCCCCGTCTGGCGGGCGGACAGCGCCCGGTTGAAACGCGTCAGCAAGGAGGTGAAGGACTCCCTCTCGGAGTCCGACCAGCCATCCGTCACCTGTGCCATCAGCGCCCGCCTCGACGAGCGGACCTCCTCCAGGCGGGCCTGCCCGCGCGGGGAGAGCTGAAGGACGACGGCGCGGCCGTCCTCGGGGTGGGAGGTCCGCTTGACCAGGCCGGTGTCCACGAGGGGCGCCACCTGGCGGGTGACCGTCGACGAATCGATGCCCATACCGGCCGCGAGCGCCTTCACGCCCATGGGACCCTCCCGGTCCAGCCGGTTGAGCAGCAGATAAGCCGCGCGGTCCATCGAATTGCGGACTTGTCCGACTCCGCCGAGACGGGTCTGCTCCGCACGCCGTGCGAAGAGGGCCACTTGGTGTTGGAGGGCATCGAGGAGACCGGGTTCTAGACGGGTCGTCATGTCCTGAGAAGTGGGCATGGCAAAGGGCTCTCTCGTGCGGGAGCGGTCGATTGGTGGGGGACAGAGTACGCGGCCCCGGGGCGGTCCGTACGGGGCCTGAGAAAACCGGCGGAGAAGCGGTACGCGCGCATCCGGCGGGGGCGCGGCCGGGCGGAACGCGCCCCCGTGAGCTGCGAGACTGGGGGTCATGAGCTTCGGTCCGCGTCACACCTTTCGCCCGGTCATCCTCGACGACGTCCGGGGGGCGCAGAAGATGCTGTCGGGGGTGGCCCGGACGACCGCGGTCGAGGGCAGCCGTCATCTGAGCGCCCTGGTGGGCGCCCCCGTCCACCTCAAGTGCGAGAACCTCCAGCGCACGGGCTCGTTCAAGCTGCGCGGCGCCTATGTCCGGATCTCCGGTCTGCGCCCCGAGGAGCGGGCCGCGGGCGTGGTCGCCGCCTCCGCCGGGAACCACGCCCAGGGGGTCGCGCTGGCCTCCTCGCTGCTCGGGGTCCGCGCGACCGTGTTCATGCCGCAGGGCGCACCGCTGCCGAAGGTCGCCGCCACCCGCGACTACGGGGCGGACGTACGGCTGCACGGCCAGGTGATCGAAGAGACGCTGGACGCGGCGCAGGAGTACGCGCGGACCACGGGCGCAGTCTTCATCCATCCCTTCGACCACCCCGATGTGATCGCCGGGCAGGGCACGGTGGGCCTGGAGATCCTGGAGCAGTGCCCGGAGGTGCGGACGATCGTCGTCGGCATCGGCGGCGGCGGTCTGGCCGCGGGCATCGCGGTCGCGGTGAAGGCGGTCCGGCCCGACGTCCGTATCGTCGGGGTACAGGCCGAGGGCGCGGCGGCCTACCCCCCGTCCCTGGCCGCGGGCCGCCCGGTGCCGGTGCGGGCCCCGGTGACGATGGCCGACGGAATCAAGGTGGGGCTCCCCGGCGAGCTGCCGTTCCGGATCGTCGGCGAGCTGGTCGACGAGGTCCGTACGGTCTCCGAGGACGAACTCTCCTCCGCCCTGCTGCTCTGCCTGGAACGGGCGAAGCTGGTGGTGGAACCGGCGGGCGCGAGCCCCGTGGCGGCCCTGCTGAGCGACCCGGCCGCCTTCTCGGCGGGCCCGGTGGTCGCGGTGCTCTCCGGCGGCAATGTGGACCCCCTGCTGCTCCAGCGCATCCTCCGTCACGGTATGGCCGCCGGCGGCCGCTATCTCTCCCTCCGCCTCCGTCTCACCGACCGCCCCGGCGCCCTGGCGGCCCTGCTCGGCACCCTCTCGGTGCTGGACGCCAATGTCCTCGACGTCAGCCATGTCCGCACCGACCCCCGACTGGGCCTGACGGAGGTGGAGGTCGAACTCCAGCTGGAGACCAAGGGCCCCGACCACTGCGACGAGGTCGCCGCGGCCCTGCGCGCGGAGGGGTACGCGGTCACGGTGATGGGCTGACCCGCGGCGCGCGGCCGGACTGTGACGCCCGGTGTGCGCCGGCCCTCGCCCGGCAGCCGCGTTCACCGTCCGGCAGTCGGGTTCGCCGTCCGGCGGCCGCGTTCACCCTCCGGCAGTCGGGTTCGCCGTCGGGCAGCCGCGTTCGCCGTCAGGCAATCGGGTCCGCCGTCGAGTAGTCGGGTCCGGCGCCCGGCAGCCCGCGTCCGCCGTCCGGGTACGCCGATGCCCCCGCGGCGGGGCCGCGGGGGCATCGGTCGAGGGGCGAGCGGACGGCTCAGCCGGTGTAGGGCTTGGCGTTGAGGATTTTGACCGAGGCCTTACTGCCGTTCGGGAGCTCGTACTCCGCGGTGTCGCCGATCTTCTTGCCGTTGACGCCGGTGCCGAGCGGCGACTGCGGCGAGTAGGTCTCGATGTCCGAGCTGGCGTACTCGCGGGAGGCCATCAGGAACGTCAGGGTGTCGTCCTCGTCGCCGTCGAAGGCGATCGTCACGACCATGCCGGGCTCCACGATGCCGTCGTCGGCCGGCGCCTCGCCGACCTTCGCGGTCTCCAGGAGCTGGGTGAGCTGCCGGACCCGGAGCTCCGCCTTGCCCTGCTCCTCCTTGGCCGCGTGGTACCCGCCGTTCTCCCGCAGGTCGCCCTCCTCGCGAGCCGCCTCGATCTTCTTGGCGATCTCGGTGCGCGCGGGACCAGACAGGTATTCCAGCTCGGCCTTGAGCTGGTTGTACGCCTCCTGGGTCAGCCAGGTGACGTTCTCGCTGGTCTGGGTCACAGGTGCTCCTCGTCGGTACATGGGATACAAAGCTTCGCCCTACCCAGAAGCATGTGCCTCTACGGGAGGGCGAAACCACGACCCTAACAATTTCGTGCTGAAAGGGGGAGAACAAAAGGCATCAGAATCGCATCAACGCAGGTCAGCGAATGATCCGCAGTCGAACGGTGCGATGGGTTTTTCCGATGAACGTCACTGGACCACTCCGGTCCCGGCGGGAAGCGCGCCGCGCGGCTGCTTCCTTCGGCTTACTCCCGCGCGGTGTGCGTCAGCTGCCTTCGCACTGGACGAGCTCGGCCGTCGTGCCCTTCGCCAGCGTGCGGATCTTGACCACCTGGTCGATCCGGCGCTCCCCGGGTGCCTCCACCGGCACGTCCAGCCGCCCGACCTCGGCACCGTCCGCCGAGCGCGAGCGCACGGTACAGGTGCCCGTGGCGTCGGCGTCCTTGCGGATCTCCAAGTGGACCTGGACCTCGGAGTCCGAGGTGACATCGAACTTGATCAGCTCGGCGCTGATCTTCTGCTCGGCGATGTAGTCGTAGCCGAACCAGCCGACCATGCCCACGAAGCCCACTCCCAGCACCGCGCCGAGGATCTTGAGCCGGCGGTCGGAGCGCTGGTCCGCCGAGCGCCCGTACCGGGCCTCGGGCAACTGCTCGCGCACGCCGCTCATGGTGATTCCTTCCGCACGGTCCGTCTCGGGAGGGCCGGAATTTTCCTCCTCCCGATTCGGTCACTATAGAAGCCGTGCCGACCGACCAATCACTGAGGATCCCGTTTTGACTGAGCAGCTTCGACTGATGGCCGTGCACGCCCACCCCGACGACGAGTCGAGCAAGGGCGCGGCGACGATGGCCAAGTATGTGTCCGAGGGGGTGGACGTGCTGGTCGTGACCTGCACGGGCGGCGAGCGCGGCTCCATCCTCAACCCCAAGCTCCAGGGCGACGCCTATATCGAGGCCAACATCCACGAGGTGCGCCGCCGGGAGATGGACGAGGCGCGGCAGATTCTCGGCGTCCGGCAGGAGTGGCTCGGTTTCGTCGACTCCGGGCTGCCCGAGGGCGACCCGCTGCCGCCGCTGCCCGAAGGCTGCTTCGCCCTGGAGGACGTCGAGGAGGCGGCCGGGCGGCTGGTGCGCTCCATCCGTACGTTCCGCCCCCAGGTGATCACCACCTACGACGAGAACGGCGGCTATCCGCACCCCGACCACATCATGACCCACAAGATCACGATGGTGGCCTTCGAGGGCGCCGCGGACGCCGGACGCTTCCCGGAGGACGAGTTCGGCCCGGTCTTCCAGCCGCAGAAGCTCTACTACAACCAGGGCTTCAACCGTCCGCGTACGGTCGCGCTGCACGAGGCGCTGCTCGCCCGCGGACTGGAGTCGCCCTACGGGGAGTGGCTGGAGCGCTGGAAGGAGTTCGAGCGGGTCGAGCGCACCCTCACCACGCACGTTCCCTGCGCCGAGTTCTTCGAGATCCGCGACAAGGCGCTGATCGCGCACGCCACCCAGATCGACCCCGACGGCGGCTGGTTCCGGGTTCCGCTGGACCTCCAGAAGGAGGTCTGGCCGACCGAGGAGTACGAGCTGGCGAAGTCGCTCGTCGCTACCTCCCTCCCCGAGGACGACCTCTTCGCGGGCATCCGCGACAATGCCTGATATGACCCCTAGCGCAAATCTGGCAATGATGCACGCGGCCGAGTTCGCCAAGGAGCTGGACAAGAACAAGGTCACCCCCGGTGTGCTCGGCTTCCTGGTCTTCGCGGGACTCGCCGTCGGCGTGTGGTTCCTGATGAGGTCCATGACACGGCACATGGACCGGGTGAACTTCGAGGACAAGCCGACGGCGGACGCCCAGGCCGGTGACACCCCGGAGACCGGAGCGGGAGCCTCCGCGAAGACCGCGTAGCGCGCGGGGCGCGGCGTGCGGCTCGTGGACGGGTGAAGGCGTGCGGGACCGGCTGCCGGTCCCGCACCCGCAGGCGGCCCCGGTCCGGTGCTTGGTCGGCGAGCGGTGGCCGGGCGCCGGCCCCGCGCCCGCAGGCGCCCCCGTACACCCGCAGGCCGTTTCTCGTCCGCCCGGGTTCGGCGCGCCCCGCCCCGGGCGGCCCGGCGCGCCGCCGCCCGGGCCCTGACGCCGTACGGTGCCTGCCGGGCGGCGGTCCGGCATACGCCGTGATGCGCCGTGATGTGCCGCGGGGGCGTCGATGGTGTCCGCGACCCGCCGGACCAGGAGTTCCGCGATATCGGTCT
>NZ_JBSFNQ010000153.1:0-10524 GCF_053981115.1 Streptomyces sp. NPDC003691
GCCCAGCCGGGCTGGGCGGCCGCCGCCGCGGCGACCGAGGTACGGACGTCCCGCGGGGTCGCGGCGCCCACTACGGCGAGCGTCCGGCCGGTGGCCGGCTCCACCACGTCGAGCGGCCCGCCCGGCGCCTTCCGCCAGGTGCCGTCGAATACCTTCGCCACCAGGTCGGCGGGTTCGAACAAGGTGCCCATGGTTCTCCCTGCGCTCAGGCCGGCGGGGTATGGCCGAGTACCGGCACGTCCACCAGCAGCGGGCCGTCGCGGTGCGCGGCGCCCGCGACCACCTTGGCCAGCTCGTCACGGTCGGTGACCCGGAGGGCGTCCACGCCGAAGAACGCGGCGGCTCCGGTGAAGTCGAGATGCGGCGGGGCCAGGTCGAGCCCCGGATAGTGGCGGGTGGCGGTGGCCCGGCTGCCCCAGGTGTCGAGGGTTTCCTTGAGGGTGCGGTACTCCCCGTTGTTGGCGACGACGAAGGTCACCGGTGCCCGGTGGCGGGCCGCGTTCCACAGCCCCTGGAGGCCGAAGAGGGCGCAGCCGTCGCCGAGAACGGCGACCACCGGCCGCCCCGGGTGGCCGAGCGCGGTGCCGACGGCCATCCCGATGCCGGAGCCGAGCCCGCCGCCGACCGTGTGCACGAACGAGTCGGGCCGGTCGAGGCGGAGCAGCGGCCGCAGTGCCACACCGGTGGTGATGGCCTCCTCCAGCAGGACCGCTTCCTCCGGCAGCGAGTCCGCGACCGCAAGGCCGAGGGACAGCGGGTCCATGGGGGCCGCCCCGGCGGAGGCGTACGCGGCGGTACGGTACGCGGCCCGGCGTTCCGCGTGCCGCCGCCCGGCCTCCTCGGTCCGGCGCGCCGCCTCCGGCACCCGGCCGCGCAGCCGTCGCGCCAGCTCGGCGAGGGAGGCCGCGAGATCGCCCACCATGGGCGCGGCGACCGCGAAGTTCCGCCCCACCTCGGCGGGGTCGGTGTCCAGCTGGGCCACGGTGGTGGACTCCGGGATCGCCGGGCCCGGGGTGTAGTGGTGCGGCATGAAGGCGTGACAGCCGGCGATCAGCACCGCGTCGTGCGGGGCGAGCGCCTCCCGGATGGCCGCGTTGGTGGGGGTGAGGGCGCCCGCGTACAGCGGATGCGTCCCGGGGAAGTCGATCCGGTCGTGCAGCGGCTGGTGGAACACGGTGGCCCCGAGGGCCTCCGCGACCGCCACCAGCTCGGGGACCGCGCCGTCCCGGCCCACCCCGTCGCCCGCGACCAGCGCGGGGCGCGCCGCCCCGGCCAGCAGGTCCGCGGCGGCCTCGGTGCCGCCCGCCGCGCCCGGCGGCGCGGGCCGGGTGCGGGCGGGCAGGTCGAGGTCGGTGTCCTCGGCGAGGAGGTCCATGGGGATCGACAGGAACACCGGCCCCGCCGGGGGGCGTACGGCGAGCGCGAAGGCCCGGCGCAGCGCCGTCGGCAGGTCGTGGGTGTGCCGTACGTCGAAGGCGTGCTTCACGGCCGGCCGGGCCAGGCCGACGAGGTCGCCGGTGAGCATGGGGTCCTGGGCGAGGTGCCGGCGGTCCTGCTGGCCGGCGGTCACCACCAGCGGGGTCCGGGACCGGGAGGCGTTGAGCAGCCCGGTGAGGCCGTTGGCGAGGCCCGCCGCCACATGCAGGCTGACGAAGGCGGGCCGCCGGGTCGCCCGGGCGTAGCCGTCGGCCATCGCGACCACCGTGCCCTCGTGCACACCGAGCACGTACTCCAGGTCGGGCGCGTCCACGACGGCGTCGAGGAACGGCAGTTCGGTGGTTCCGGGGTTGCCGAAGACCCGGGTGATCCCCTCCTCCCGGAGGACGGTCAGCAGTATGTCCGCGGGCCTCATCGCACGGCCTCCGCGGGCTCGCTCCGGCCGCCCGCGGTGAACCGTCCGACCTTCGTCAGGACGTCCTCGCTGTACAGCCGGAGGACCTGGGCCAGCGCGAACTCCGCGGCGTAGGCCCGGAAGGCGTCCAGGGGTTCCTCCGCGGCCACCAGCATTCTGCGGTTGGCGGCCACGGCCGGTCCGGCCAGCAGCGGCGCGTCCCGTGCCACGGCGGCGTCCAGCCGCTCCGGGTCCACCACGGCGTCGCGGAGGAACGCGGCGTCCGGCTCGGTCGCGGCGAGCCGCCGGCCCCAGAGCACGACTTGCCGGGCGACCCGGCCGCCGACGAGCCTGCGGAGCCGCAGGTTCGCCGCGCCGGGCACGATGCCCTCCTGGGCCGCGGGGAGGCTGAAGTAGGCGTCGGAGGCGGCCAGTACCCGGTCGAGGACCAGGGTCAGCTGGGTGCCGCCGCCGATGGCGAAGGTGTCCACGGCGCCCAGCCACGGCTTCGCGACCGCCGTGTGCGGCCAGTTCTCCTCGGTCTCCTCGTGCAGCAGCCCGCGGCAGAGCTTGTTGACCAGTCCCAGTTCCCGGCCGAGCAGGAAGCCGACGTACGAGATGCGGCCCCGGTGGAGGTCCTTGAGGTGGATACCGGAGCTGAAGACCCGGCGGCCCGCGTACTTCGGGTGCGTCATGGTCCCGCCGCGCAGCACCCCGACCGCGCTGTTGCCGTCCAGCAGCACCAGGTCGACCGCGGTCTCCAGATCGGCGACGAGCGCATTGTCCTCGGCGTTCAGGCAGCCGGTGTTCCGGAGGGTGACGTGCGCGATGCCGTCGCGGCGGTCCACCCGGACGGTGCCCAGGTCCACGCCGCCGTGTTCGGCGTACCCGGGCAGCAGGCCCAGGGCGCGGGGCGTCGGCCGCAGGGCCGCCGTCAGCACCTGCCGTCCGGGGCCGGGCAGCCGGAGCACTTCGTGGAAGAAGATGCCCTGGTCGACCTCGTGGCCCTCCTTGTCGGCCTGGTGCCGGGCCCGTTCCGCGGCGAGCTGCGCGGCGGTGGGCACCAGGCCGGGGAAGGCCGAAGCGGCGGCGTCCACCAGCTCCGCGGGCCGCAGCGGCAGGGCCGAGCCCGCGGTCAGCTCCGCATGGATCCGGCCGGCGTGCGCCCGGAGCAGACGGCTGCGGGCGAACCGGCCGGACCGGAGGGCGCGGGCGGCCGCCTCCCGGGCGGCGGGCGGCCGTCCGGGCTTCGGGGGGAGGGCCGCGATCAGTTCGCCGATCCGGGCGGCATGGTCGCTCAGGGCCGCGGCGTCGGCCCGGAGATCGCCGGTGATCCCCGGCGTCGGCGGCAGGCTCATCGGGCCGTCCGCCGCATCGTGCGGTCGCACGCCGCCAGGTGCGCTCCCAGGGCGTCCTCGAACGATGTGCCCGCCGCGTCGAGCAACAGCCGCCGCCGCAGGGCCAGCTCACTGCCGGCCAGTCCGCTGGCGGAGCGTTTCGCCGCGGCGACCGCCGCGGCGGTGTCCTCGGCCGCCTCGTCGAGGATGCCCGCCGCCCGCGCCTCGTCCGCGTCCAGCACCCCGCCGAACAGCACCAGTGCCCGGGCGCCGACCACCCCCACCTGGTTTACCAGCCGGTGCAGGGCCATCCCGGGCCAGGGCACCGCCGACTCGTGGTGGACCGCGATTGTCGTGCCGGGCGTACCGATCCGGTAGTCGCAGGCCAGCAGGGTCTCCAGGGCGGGCCCGGTGCAGTGGCCCCCGGCCACGGCGATCACGGCCGTGCCGAGCCGCTCCAGCCGGCGCAGCGCGCCCTCCCACTTGTTCACCAGGTGGATGTGAGAGGTGCCGGGCCAGGGCACCGGAAGGGCCGGCGTACCGCCGCCGACCCGGATGACGACGGGTACCGTGCCGCCCGC
This sequence comes from Streptomyces sp. NPDC003691, assembly GCF_053981115.1. Taxonomy (NCBI): domain Bacteria; kingdom Bacillati; phylum Actinomycetota; class Actinomycetes; order Kitasatosporales; family Streptomycetaceae; genus Streptomyces; species Streptomyces sp. NPDC003691. The sequence continues at coordinate 3,750 of NZ_JBSFNQ010000153.1, forward strand.
GTCCTCGGCCCGGTCGCACACTTCGGTCAGCTCCGCGATCAGTGTCGCGGACAGGGTCCGGTCGCTGCCGACGAAAGGCAGTTCGGGCTGCCCGGACGGCTGCTCACTCGTGGAAAACGACATGCCACCCGCTCCTTCAGTAGCGCACCAGTGCGGCCTCGATGGTCGAGCCGGGGCCCATGGTCATGAAGATCCCGTACTCGCCCGGATGCACCACTCCTTCACCCAGCAGACGTGCGTAGGAGAAGAGGAAGGAGCCGCTGGACAGATTTCCGTAGTCACGCAGCACACCGGTGGTGTGCCGGACGTCGTGGCGGGTCAGGCCGAGGTTGACCATGACCGCGTCGATCACCTTCTTGCCGCCGGAGTGCACCGTCCAGTGGCCGATGTCGCTGCGGCGCAGACCGGTGCCCGCGAGCAGGCGTTCCACCACCACCTCGGCGTTGGCGCCCACCACATAGGGCACCTCGCGGTCGAGGAAGAAGCTGAACCGGCCGTGGTCGTCGTCCCAGTCGAACCGCATCGCGTCGATGGCGTCGGTGATGATGTGGCTGGTGGCCCGGAGGACCGAGGTCCCCGGCCGGGCGGACTCGTGGTCGCCCGCGAGGACCGCGACGGCCGCCGCGCCGTCCCCGAAGAGGCTGTTCACCACCGAGGTCCGCATGGTGCCGTCGAACGCGTACGCCGCCGAGCACGCCTCGGCGCACACCATCACGGCCAGTTCACCGGGATGGTCCCGGGCCCAGCCCGTGGTGGCGCTCAGCCCGTTCAGGCCGGCGTTGCAGCCCATGCCGACGACGTCCAGCCGGACGGTGTCCTCCCGCAGACCGAGTTCCTTGGTCAGCAGGGCGCTGAAGCCCGGGGTGAGGAAGCCGGTCGAGGTGACACAGCACAGGTGCCGTACGTCGGCGGCCTCGGCACCCGCCTCGGCCAGGGCCGAGCCGAAGGCGCGGACGGCCATCGCCACGCCCTGCGTCCGGTGCTTGCGCAGGAGCTGGCCCTGCGTCTCGACGCTCATGGTGCCGTCGGCGGCCCGCGGCGGCAGGGTCAGATGGCGCCGTTCGATGGCGCTGTTGAGGAAGACGCCCCGGATCTTCGGGTCGGTCACCCGGAACGCGTCCAGGACCTCCTGTTGGGAGTAGGACGTCGGAGGCACCGCCGTGCCGACTCCCACTAAGCGCGCGGTGGTACGGGGCGGTGACGCGGGCTCGGTCCACTCCCGTGATCGTGAGCCGACGGTCGGAACGATCACCGCAGTCGTCGTCTGGGTCATCTGCCTACTTCCGGAGTGAAGTCATCGAATCTGCAAAAGGGAGAAGATCACCTGAATTTGCGTGTGCGGACAACGATGGCCGGGCGGATGATAATTCCGTTCGGATGGTACTCGGCGCGAGTGCGGGTTCGTGAGACCGGGAGTGAAGAATTACCCCCGGGCGACTGGGGTGAGAAAGGGTTGATAAGGGAGAGTAGGGGTTTACAGACCCATGGGTTCGCCGCCTAGATTTCTCCCTCGTACGGAGATCGAATGCGATGCCACTGGGTTTCTCCTGGAATTCACCCTTCCATTTTCCGGTGAAGTGGAGCAGTGGCCAGAAACCGAAGGATGGTTCTGCCGATGCTACGCACGAAACTTGTCGGAGTTGCCGGGGCCGCGTCCCTGGCGCTGCTCTCCGCCGCCGCTCCCGCGACCGCCGAGGCCAAGGGGCCCAAGGGGGGCAACGCTCCCGTACAGATCCTGTACCACTGTGTCGAAGCCCCCTACGGGGAGGCCGACGCCTACTTCCTGCTCAACCTGACCGCGCCGCGCTATGCCGCGTACGGCAGCACGGTCGATGTCGCCGCGACCGTGACCACCACGTCCCCGGCCCCGCCCGGCCTGCTGCCCTACACCCTCAACGGCAAGATAGACGTCACCGCCGGAGGCGCCGGCTCGGGCACGGTCACGGCGACCGGCCTCACCAACCCGGTGGTACCGCCGGCCGGCGACCCCCTGACGCTCAGCGGGGCCACCGCCTCCTTCACAGCGAACGCCACCGGGCTCTGGAAGTTCCGGCCGGGCGCCTTCGAGACCATCAACGCGCGCAACGAGCACCTCGTCTGCACCCCGAAGACCACCACACCGGTGATCACCAAGACGTACGTGTACTGATCCGCCCGGTACCGACCCGCCCGGTACCGATCCGGCCGGGACCGGCCGGGCCCGTACCGAGCCCGTTCGTTCGGCTCCCGCGGGTCCGGCTCCGGCGGGTACGGGTCCGGAGGGTACGGCTCCGGCGGGTGCCGGACGGCGCGGCGACGCCGTCCGGCACCCGTCCGTCACGGACCCCCGGCTCATCCCGCACCCACCCACAGCGTGCGGAAGCCGTTGAGCTGCGGCTCGGCATGGTGCTCCGGGCCGTTGCCCCGCACCACCCGCAGCGACGGATACCGCGCCAGCAGCAGCCGGGTCACGACCACCGTCTCCAGCCGCGCCAGGGGCGCGCCGAGACAGTAGTGCGCCCCCCGGCCGAAGCCGAGATGGGGATTGGGGCTCCGGCCCGGCACGCACCGGTCGGGGTCCTCGAAGACCCGCTCGTCGTGATTGGCCGACTCCAGCGACAGATAGACCAGATCGCCCGCGGGCACCACCGTGGAGCCGTAGCCGAGATCGGCCGTCGCCAGCCGCGGCACCGACCGGATAGGGGTGCGGTACCGCAGCAACTCCTCGACCGCCCCCGGCACCAGCGCGCGGTCCGCCCGCAGCACCTCCTGGAGCGCGGGCAGTTCGGCCAGGCCGAGCACCGTGTTCGCGATCATCAGCGTCGTTGTGACATGCCCGGCGAGCAGCAGGAACGCGGCGAAGCCGGTGATCTCGGCATCGCCCAGGGTCTCGTCCCCGAGCTGCGCCGACGCCAGCGCCGAGACCAGGTCGCCGCGCGGCGCCCGGCGCCGCTCGGCCACCAGATCCGCCAGATAGCCGTGGAACATCCGCATCGTGACGGCCGACGCCGCCATCCGCCCCGGGTCCGACGGATCGAACGCGCCCTGGTCGAACAGGACATCGGCCCAGGCGGCGAAGCGGTCCCGGTCCTCGACCGGCACCCCCAGCAGCTCCGCGATAAGAATCATCGGCAGCGGCTGCGCCAGGGCCCCGATCAGCTCGAACTCGTCCTCGCCGGACACCCGGTCGAGCAGCTCGCCGGCCAGCGCCTCGACCCGGGGCGCCAGCGCGGCGGCCTTCCGTGCCGTGAAGGCACGGCTCACCAGCGTCCGCAGCCGCCCGTGCCGGGGCGGATCCATCGCGCCGATGTGCCCGTCGAGCACCGGCGGCGATTCGGGGAAGACCGCGCTGACGTCCGAGGCGAGACGCGTGTGGTCACGCAGCGCGGCTTCCACGTCGGCGTACCGCGTCAGATGCCAGATACCGGTGTCCGGGTCCTGCCACACCGGGGCCCGGTCGCGCAGTGTCCGCAGCCGCGCCCACGTCGCGCCCTGGTCGGACGCCACGGTCGTCATGGCGCGGCACCGGGTCCGCCCCCGCGACGCACGGCCCTATGCCTCGGGGCGCCGCGCCACCAGCACCACACACCCCAGTTCCTCGGACGCGGCCAGCTCGTCGGGGAACGCCAGCAGCCGCCGGCGCTCCTCCTCCGGGAAGCTCGCCACGATCTCGTCGGGGATATGGCTGAGGTCCTTGGCCCGCATCTGCTCGGCGACCAGCAGCAGCGTCCTGCGCAGCACGGTCTCGGTGACGTCGAGGACCTCGACCAGCTCCAGACCGGCCCCGGCGACCAGCGCCGGATAGTCGTCCAGGCGCACCGGATCGCTCATCATCCAGATATCGACCATCTGGTGCATCAGCGACGGCTTGCCCGGCGGCGGGTCGTTGCGCTGGAAGAGGTCGGTCAGGGCGATGTGCCCGCCGGGCCGCAGCACGTCGCGTACGGAACGCAGCGCCTTGTCCCGGTCCATGTGGATGATCGACTCCAGCGCGAACGCATGGTCGAAGGACTCCGCGGGGAACGGCAGGTCCATGGCGTCGGCGTGCAGGAAGCGCACCCGGTCCGCCAGCCCCTCGGCCGCCGCCAGCTCGGTGGCCCGCTGGACCTGGGAGCGGCTGATCGTCACCCCGGTGACCTCGGTACCGGTGGTGGCGGCGACCCGGACGGCCGGGGTGCCGATACCGCAGCCGACGTCGAGCACCGACTGCCCGGCGGTCAGCCCCAGTTTGCCGGCCACCAGATCGGTCAGCCGCTCCGCGGCCTCCGCGAGCGGTGTCTCGTCGGCCGGGTCCTCCCAGTAGCCGAAGTGCAGGACGTCGGTGTCGGTGATCTTGTCGTAGAGGAGTCCGACCTGCTCGGGAATCGGTGCTCGCACAGGCGTCACAGTTGGGTGTCCTTTCCCAGGCGATGGCGCGCGATGGCTTTGGCGCCTGTCACTGGATCACACCCTGGTCGGCGGGCGATAGCGCGGTCCGCAGCGAACTTCCGCGGTGCTCGGGGGCGGTAGTGGTCGGCTAGGGGGTCCTAGGGGGCCGCGCGGTCCGCCGGGCCGCGGGGCGGCGCACCCGCCGCGGGCCGCACCACGGCGGATACCCGGCCCGGGCGGCCGCCGGACAACCCGGCTGCCGCTCTCCGCGGGCCGTCCGGCCGGATCGCCGGTACCGCACCCCGTCCGTCCCCGGGATATTCCGGCCGGGCCCGGCCCCGTTGTCCCCGCGGGACCTGGCCGGATCGCCCCGCCGCTGGCCGGTAAGCGCGGTACAGCCCCTTAGGGGGAATTCTTCACCCGGCTTGTTGAGGGGTGTCGCCCGGACCTGCCGGGGCTAGGGGTTGTCGCCGCGCCGGGCCCGCCCATAGCGTCACTTCGAGGTTGTGCAGGTAAATCGGCGTTGCATGCGGAGAATTCCGCGTCCGCCGTGTCGTCGCATCCGTCGTGGCGTATCGGCAATCTCGCTTCGGCGATCCCGCCGCCACCGCGGACGGGAGCCCAGGAAAGGCGCATCGGGACGCATCTGTAGGTGCTCGGCGAGTTCCTTTGGAGTGGCACAAGTGAGCCGTGAAGAAAAGGCTGTCGAATACCTGAAGCGCGTGACCACCGATCTTCAGCGAACCCGGCAGCGCGTACGGGAACTCGAAGCCGGCGTCCGGGAACCCGTGGCCGTCGTCGGTATGGGGTGCCGGTTCCCGGGCGGGGTGTCCTCCCCGGACGACCTCTGGGAGCTGCTGGTGACCGGCCGGGACGCCGTGTCCGGCTTCCCGGCGGACCGCGGCTGGGACCTGGACGGCCTCTTCGACCCCGACCCGGAACAGCGCGGGCGCACCTATGTGAAGGAGGGCGGCTTCCTCCAGGACGCGGGCTCGTTCGACGCCGGGTTCTTCGGGATCTCGCCGCGCGAGGCCGTGGCGATGGACCCCCAGCAGCGGCTGCTCCTGGAGACCTCCTGGGAGGTGCTGGAGCACGCGGGCATCCGGCCCGAAACCCTGCGGGGCAGCGATACCGGGGTGTTCGTCGGCAGCAACACCCAGGACTACACCACCGTCGCCACCCGGTCGGCCGACGGTCTGGAGGGCCATGTCGGCACCGGGAACGCGGCCAGCGTGGCATCCGGCCGGATCTCGTACTTCCTGGGCCTGGAGGGCCCGGCGGTCACCATCGACACCGCGTGCTCGTCGTCGCTGGTCGCCCTGCATCTGGCGGCGCAGGCGCTGCGCACCGGCGAGTGCTCGCTCGCTTTCGCCGGGGGTGTGACGGTGATGACCACCCCCGGCGCGTTCCTGGAGTTCAGCCGCCAGCGCGGACTCTCCCTCGACGGCCGGTGCAAGGCGTTCTCGGCCGCGGCGGACGGTACGGGCTGGGGCGAGGGCGTGGGGATGCTGCTGCTGGAGCGGCTGTCGGACGCGCGGCGCAACGGCCACCGGGTACTGGCGGTGATCCGGGGTACCGCGGTCAACCAGGACGGCACCAGCAGCGGCCTGACGGCGCCGAACGGTCCTTCGCAGGAGCGGGTGATCCGGGAGGCGCTGCGGTCGGCGGGGCTCGCGGCGTCCGAGGTGGATGTGGTGGAGGCGCACGGGACCGGGACCAAGCTGGGTGACCCCATCGAGGCGCAGGCCCTGCTGGCGACGTACGGGCAGGACCGGGAGCGGCCGCTCTGGCTGGGGTCGGTGAAGTCGAACATCGGACATGCGCAGGCGGCTGCTGGTGTGGCGGGTGTGATGAAGATGGTGTTGGCGATGCGGTACGGGGTGGTGCCGAAGACGTTGCATGTGGGTGAGCCGACGGCTGAGGTGGACTGGTCGGCGGGTGCGGTGGAGCTGGCGGTGGAGGCGCGGCCGTGGGAGACGGAGGGGGGCCGGCCGCGGCGGGCGGGTGTGTCGTCGTTCGGGATGTCCGGGACGAACGCGCATGTGGTGCTGGAGCAGGGGCCCGAGGAGACGGTTCCCGGGACGGCTCTCGTCGAGCCCGTTCCGGTTGAGCCGGCTTCCGGTGCGGTTCCGGTTGAGCCGGTTCCGGTTGAGGCGGCTCCCGGTGCTGTGACTGCGGCTGCGCCTGCGCCTGTGGTGCCGTGGATTCTGTCCGCGCGTTCCGCCGAGGCCCTGAACGAGCTTTCCGGGAATCTCGCCGCCCAACTGGCGGACCGTCCCGGTGTACTGCCGGTGGATGTGGCGCGGTCGTTGGTGGATTCGCGTTCGGTGTTTGGTTTTCGGCGGGTGGTGGTGGGTTCTTCGGTGGGTGAGTTGGTGGGTGGTTTGGGTGTGGGTGGGGATGTGGTGGGTGGTGTGCGGGGTGGTTC
>NZ_JBSFNQ010000154.1:0-10500 GCF_053981115.1 Streptomyces sp. NPDC003691
GTCTGCGCGAATACCCCAAATACCTCGCCATCCGGGTCCTCGCCGAGGTCCGCGAACGCGCCCCGGTAGGAGGCCAGTGCGCTCTCCAGCTGGCCGACACTGACCAGGTCCAGGTTGTTCGTCGGCTCGTCGAGGAGCAGGAGCTGCGGGGCGGGTTCGGCGCACAGGACGCAGGCGAGGGTGGCGCGCAGGCGCTCTCCGCCGGACAGGACGCCGGCCGGGAGATGGGCGCGGCTGCCGCGGAAGAGGAACCGTGCGAGCAGGTTCATCCGTTCGGCGTGGGTGCGGTGGGGTGCGGCGTCGGCGAAGTTCTCGGCGACGGTGCGGTCGGGGTCGAGGAGGTCCAGGCGCTGGGAGAGCCGGGCGATCCGCCCGTCGGCACGGCGCACCGGACCGCTGTCGGGCGCGAGTCCGCCGCCGATGATCCGGAGGAGCGTGGTCTTCCCCGCGCCGTTGGGTCCGGTCAGGGCGATGCGTTCCGGGCCGCGGATGGTGAGGCCGGCCCCGTCGCCGCCGAAGAGCTCGCGGCCGGCGGGCCGGGCCCGGAGCCGTTCGCCGTGGAAGAGGGTGCGGCCCGCGGGGACGTCGGTCTCCGGCAGGTCGACCGTGATGCGCTCGTCGTCGCGGAGGGCCCGGCCCGCTTCGTCGAGCCGGAAGCGGGCCTCGGTGACCCGGTCGGCATGCATCCGGCCGGCGCGGCCCGCGGCTTCCTGGGCGCCGCGCTTCATGTTTCCGGCGAAGATCCGGGGCAGTCCGGCGCTCTTCAGGTTCCGGGCGGCGTTGCTCGCGCGGCGTTCGGCGCGCTCCCTGGCCTGCTGGAGTTCGCGCTTCTCCCGTTTCAGCTCGGCCTCGGCGTTGCGGATGTTCTTCTCGGCCGTCTCCCGTTCGGCGCTCACCGCCTCCTCGTAGGCGGTGAAGGAGCCGCCGTACAGCCTGAGTTCGCCGGGACCGAGTTCGGCGATGGTGTCCATCCGGTCGAGGAGGGCCCGGTCGTGGCTGACCAGGAGCAGACAGTTGCCGAAGCCGTCCAGGACGTCGTACAGCCGGTGGCGGGCGTCCAGGTCGAGGTTGTTGGTGGGTTCGTCGAGGAGCAGGACGTCGGGGTTCCGCAGCAGTTGGGCGGCGATGCCGAGGCAGACGGCCTGGCCGCCGCTGAGGGTGCCGATGGTGCGGTCGAGGGCGAGTCCGGGGAGGCCGAGGCGGTCCAGGTGGGCGCGGGTGCGTTCCTCGATGTCCCAGTCGTCGCCGATGGCGGTGAAGTGTTCCTCCGCTACATCGCCGGATTCGACCGCGTTCAGGGCGTGGACGACCGCGTCGATGCCGAGGACCTCGGCGACGGTGAGTCCGGCCGTCAGGGGCAGGGACTGCGGCAGGTGGCCGAGGGTTCCGGAGACGGTGAGGGTGCCGCCGGTGGGGTGCAGCTCTCCGGCGATCAGTTTGAGCAGGGTGGTCTTTCCGGAGCCGTTGGGGGCGACGAGGCCGGTACGGCCGGAGCCCATGGCGAAGGACAGATCGGTGAAGACGGGCGTTTCGTCGGGCCAGGAGAAGGACAGGCCGGTGCAGACGACGGAGGCGTCGGACATGGTGAAGGGACCTCGGGGTGCGTGAGGCGGGCAGGGGACGGCTGACGGGCCGCTCCGGCGGCTGCCCGGGGGCACCGCACCGACGGCCTCTTCGATCCGGGTATCACCCGGAGATGTCGTCGTCTCCTGTGGACACTGCCGCTCCTCGTAGCACGGTCATGGACGTGCCGCACGCTATCAGAGGAGGGCGGGGGCGGGCCGGTGATTTTCTCCGGGCGGGGGGCCGGATCAGGGGCGTGCGGCCGGGGGCGGCACAATGGCGCGCCGGGGGGGAGGGCTCGGTCAGGCGCTGACGGCCGCTCCCGCCTGAGAGGAGCGGGAAGATGACCGAGGTTCCGGAGCGTGCGCCGGGTGCCGTACTGCGGGTGGCGCTCGCCGCCGACCGGTGGCTGATGCGTCCCTGGGGGCTGATGGCCCTCGTCGCCGTTCTGCTGACGCTGGGCACGGTGGTCGACTGGCCCCTCGGCCCGGTGGTGGCGGGGCTGCTGATGGCCGCGGTGTTCGCCGTCGGGTTCGCGGGGAAGCGGTACGAGCGGCGGGGGACGGCCCGGCCGGAGGAGAGCGGCTGACGGGGGGCGGTTCCGTTTCCTGGTCCGGGAGCACCTGCCCCGGCCGGCCGGGATGAGCGGTCGGTGGCCCCGTGGTCCTTCCGACCGTTGGCGCCCCGGGGCGGCCCGGCCGCGGATTCCGCGGCCCGCCGCCCCCTTCCGCACCGGGACGGTCAGCGGCGGGTCCGGCGGAGGGTGCGGGCGGCGAGGTGGGTGGCCGTGCCGGTGATCGCCAGGAGGGCGAGCGCGGGGGCGAATCCGGGCAGGGCGGGCGGGTACCAGCCGAAGGAGTCGTCCAGGAACGGGACGGCTGCCACGGCGGCGGCCGCCAGGGCGGCTGCCGGGCGGCCGCGGTGCAGTCCGAGCAGGGCGCCGGTGAGGGCGAGGACCAGGAAGGGCCAGAGGCCGTAGTCCGTGGTGAACGGCAGCCCGCCCAGGGTAAGGGCGGTGAGCGGGAGCGCGATCACGGCCCCGGCGGAGCCCGCGAGGAGCCGTTCGCGCGGGTCGGGGTGTTCGTCCGGCGGGCAGGCCAGCAGGACGGTGACGACCAGGGCGCCGGTCGCCGCGGTGACGGCCGGGTTGCCGTGTCCGTAGACGAGGACGGTGACCGTGTACGCCGTCTGGGCGGCGGCCGCCCAGAACCGGCCGGCCGCCCACCGGCCGCCGAGCGCCACGACGGCGGCGGCCAGCAGAGCCGCGCAGGCCGCGGCCTCGGCCTCGCTGCCGGGGAAGAAGTGCGGTACGCGCCCCTCGGCACGCATGGCCGTGACGTAGGCGGCCGTCCGGGCCAGCCCCCGGGCGGCTTCCGCGGCCGCGGCGACCAGAACGAGGGGCGCGGCCAGGGCGCACAGGCGTCCCGCGCGCTGTACGGAGCCGAGGCCCAGGCGGAGCCGCAGGGCGTGCGCCGCGATACCGCCGGCCTCGCGAAGGCGTTCGGTACGGCCCGCGCCCGCGGTCAGCTCCCGGTAGACGGCTGCCACTTCGTCGCCGTAGGCGGCCCGGAAGCGGGGCGGGTAGAGCCGTACGATCCGGGTGATCACGCGGTGGCCTCCCGCCGGCGGGAGCGGCCCAGGCGGCGGACCGCCTCGCTCGCGGTGGCGGTCAGCCGGGCGGCCTCCGCCGCCAGGGCGGCGCGGCCGGGCTCCGCCAGGCCGTAGGTGCGGCGCAGCCTGCCGTCCACGGTCTCCTCGCGGTCGATCTCGATCAGCCCCTGGGCCAGCAGCCGTTCCAGGGCGCCGTACAGCGTGCCGGTCCGGAGCCGGACGCGGCCGTCGCTGATGACGGAGACCTCCTGGATGATCGCGTAGCCGTGGCGCGGCCGGTCCGCCAGGGCGGTGAGGACCAGCAGCGTCGGTTCCTGCATCGCCCGCTCGCTCATCCCGTGAACATATGCCGGTCACCGGCATACCGGCAAACAGCGGGCGGGGTGCGCGGCGGGTGGCGGGTGGCGGGTGGCGGGTGGCGGGTGGCGGGTGGCGGGTGGCGGGTGGCGGGTGGCGGGTGGCGGGTGGCGGGTGGCAACGAGCGTGCGGCCGGGCGGAGTCCGGCCGTCCGCGGTATCGGGGGCGATGTCGGTGGCGGGGGCTACTCTGCGGCGCATGACGGACACGACGGACCGGTTCGAGACGCTCACCGCCCAGGACGCCGAAGCCCGCTTCGGCCTGTCCGACCACGTCGGTTACCCGTATCAGGAGTACGACGATGAGCAGGAGACCCGGCTGTACCGGGCCGGTCTGCGGACCGGCGGCACTTTCACGTCCACGACGGACGAGGACGGCTTCTGCCGTGCCAATGTCGTCGTCGACGGCGATCTCGTGGTCGACGGCGACCTGGAGTGGGTCGACGAGGGGTACGGCAGTTTCCTGGTCGTGACCGGTGACCTGAGGGCCCGCCGGGTGATTCTGCGCGGGAACCCGTCCGTGGTCGTGCGCGGGAATCTGACCGTGGAGGGTGCCCTCCTGGGCTCCGTCGGGAACGACGGCGGATGCCTCACCGTCCTCGGGGAGATCCGGGCGGAGGTCGTCGTCCTCACGGAGGACTTCCGTCTGCTGTCGGCCGGCCCGCCCCGGGCGGTCCTGGCGGGCGAACCGGCCTACTTCACCGAAGGGGGCGGGCAGGCTGCCTGGCGGAGCACGTCCGGCGAACTCCTGCGGCCGGAACTGCTCGACGCGGAGGGCCGGGTCAGGGGCCGCACGGCCGAGGCCGCCCTGCGCGACGGGCAGCGCCTCCTCCGCGACGGGCCGGCGCCCGGGCCGGTCCCCGCGGGCGGCTGACGTCCGCCGCCCGGCCGGTCAGCCGCGGCGGCAGAGGAGGAACAGCTCCGCCTCGGGCGCGGCGCCGGGGATGCGGGGGGTGTAGTGGCCGTGATGCTCCCAGAGGACGGTCAGTCCCGCACCGGTGAGGAGGTCCTTGAACGGTTCGGCGGCGAAGCTGGTGACCCGGATCGGCCGGCCCATGAAGACGGCGTCGAGGTCCTCCACGTCGAGCGGGACGGTACCGACGGCGAACAGGCCGCCGGGGGCCAGGGCCCCGACGAGGTTCCGGAGCGTCCGGGCCTGCTCCGCGCGGCCCATCTGGAGCAGGGAGAAGTAGGCACAGACGGCGTCGAAGTCGCCCTCCTCCAGCGGGAGTTCCCGGAGGTCCTCGTGGCGGAACTCGGCGCCGGGCACCCGCTCGGCGGCGAGGGCGACCATCACGGGTGAGACGTCGACCCCGAGGACCCGGTGCCCGGCGGCGGCCAGGGTGGATGCCGTGGGCCGGCCCGTGCCGCAGCCGGCGTCGAGGATCCGGCTGCCGGGTGCGAGATGGGCCAGCAGCCGGTCGAGGGAGGCGCGGCGGGCGGGCGAGCCGGCGAAGGCGTCCTCGTAGGCGGCGCCGATCGCGTCGAAGACCACGGCGGGGTCGGATTCGGGAGTGACGGTCATACGGCCCCCGTCCCCACGGGGGCGGGGGGCGAAACCCGGACGGGGTGCGACGGGGTGCGACCCGGCGGAACCTATCACCGTATTCAAGTTTGACTAGACGGCGATCGGGCAGTACAGTTCGTGTAGTCAAGTTTGAACAGCCCAGGTTCGGGCCGTGTCAGAGTTCCGTACAGCACACCAGAGGAGATCACGTGGCCCAGCTGCCCGACGCCGGATACACCCCGACCGCAGAGGACCTCGCCGGGATCGAGGAGTGGTTCGCCGGGTACGACGCCGCCGCCGCACGGCGCGATGTCGAGGCCATGGCCGACCAGGCGGTCTTCCCCCTCAACCTGGTCAGTGACGACGCCGCGGGCGAGGCCGCCTCGGCCCAGTGGAACCGGCAGCAGTTCGTCGAGACCATGACCCATGTGATGGGAGACGGCTCCGAGGACATCACCTTCGACTCGGTCCGCACGCCGGTCTTCCTCAGCGCGGCCATGGCCGTGGTCTTCACCGACTCGACCATGACGGCGAACGGCGCCACCCAGCAGCTGCGGTACGCCGACATCCTCGTCAAGCGGGGCGGGAAGTGGGCGTTCCAGACGATGATCCAGGGCGGCTGGGGCGACAACCTGCGCTGATGTCCCGGGCGTACCGTGCGGCAAAGGGCCCGGCCGGATCCCGGCCGGGCCCTTTGCCGCTGCCCTCCGGCAGGCCCGTACGGCAGGATCCGGCACGGATTCCGGGCGGTCAGCCGGGAGGCAGGGCCCCCAGCCAGTCGGTGAGGAGCCGGTTCACCCGGTCCGGCGCCTCCTGCTGGACCCAGTGGCCGCAGTCCGGCAGGAGGTGGGAGGCGACCAGGCCCGGGAGCACGGCGGGCAGGGCGTCGATCGCGGCCGCCAGCCAGGCCATGGAGGAGTCCCGGGCTCCCCCGATGTAGAGGGCGGGCCGGGTGACGGGGGCGCCGTCGAAAGGCGCCAGGTCCTCCCAGTCCCGGTCCATGCAGCGGTAGCGGTTCAGCGCGCCGGTGAAGCCGGTGCGCTCGAACTCCCCCGTGTAGACGTCGAGGTCCTCCGCGCCGAGCCAGTGCGGCGGCCCGCTGTCCGGGAACCGCTCCCGCAGAGTGCGGCCCGGGGGGACGAACAGCGGGTCGGGGGCGCCCGGCGGCGGCATGGTGTCGGCGGACAGAGCGGCGTAGAAGCCGGCCAGCCAGCCCCGTACATCGGGTTCGATCTCCGCCTCGGCACGGCCGGGCTCCTGGAAGCGGGTGACGTAGAACTCCTCGCCCGCGCTCTCGCCCATGGCGGCGAACACCTCCCCGGGCCGGGGCCCGCCCCGCGGGACGTAGGGCACGCTCAGCAGCCCCACCGCGCGGAAGACGTCCGGCTCCAGGAGCGCGCAGTTCGCCGCGATCGCCGAGCCCCAGTCGTGGCCCACGACCGCCGCGGACTCCTCCCCCAGCGCCCGGACCACGGCCACGGCGTCCGCGACCAGCTCCACCATCCGGTACGCCGCCGGGTCGGCGGGGCGCGAGGAACGCCCGTAGCCGCGGACGTCGACGGCCACCGCCCGGTAACCCGCGGCCGCCAGCGCGGGCAGCTGGTGCCGCCACGAGTACCAGCATTCGGGGAAGCCGTGGAGGAGGAGCACCAGCGGGCCGGTGCCGTGTTCCACGAGGTGGCTGCGGCCGCCCGGCGAGGGCACCAGCCGGTGGGTGAACTCCGCCGTCCGCCGTGTCATCCGTCCCCCTCCGGGACCCGGCCGCCCGGCCGTTCCGAAATGCCGTCGTTTCCGTTCCGACGTTCTCGTGTTCCGACGTTCTCGTGCTGCGGTGTTCTCGTGTTCCGACGTTCTCGTGCTGCGGCGTGTGCCACGGCGTTCCGGCGATCCGGCGTGCCTCTCCGGCCGCGGCGGCGGGCCACCGCGGGCCCGCGGGTTCCCGGCGGGGCGCCGCCGGGACCGCGGGAGGTCCGTGCCGGGCCGGCGGCCACCGTGCACGGGTCCGGGGTACCGCCGCCCGGCCGGGGCCGGACGCTCCGCCGGTACCGTACGCCCCCGCGGCGGACCCGGCGGGCGGCGGTGGCGTGATTGCGCCGCCCGTACGAGGGTCCGGGCCGGCCCGGCAGCGGCCGGGTGACGCGGCGGGGCCGTCCGGAGGACGGCGGCGGTCCGGTCACGGCCGGCACCCCGGCGGGCCGTCCTAGCGTGCGGTCATGAGACGTCTCCGTACCCCGGCCCGGGCGGCCGTCGCCGCCGTCGCCGCTCTGGTCTGCGCGGCTCCCGCCGCCCCCGCGTCGGCCGGGGACAGCTGGCTGTCCACGGGCCCGGGCATCACCTCGGGCATCAGCGGTATCGCGGTCGCGGACGAGGCGGGCGGCACGGCCGATCTGCTGGCCGTGCACGACAACAAGCGGACGGGCGAGCCCCGGGTCTCCCGGATCCGGGTCCGGCCGGGCGGGCCTCCAGAGGTCCGGGTGCTGCGCTGGCTGGGGACCCGGCTCCCGGTCGATCTGGAGGCGCTGTCCGAAGTACCGGGGCGGCCCGGGGAGTTCGTCGCGCTGGAGAGTTCGGGCCGCGGATACCATCTGCGGCTCTCGCCGGGTTCGGTGCGGGCGCTGCGGGAGTTCACGGTGCCGGACGCGGTCGCCGGGGAGAACTACGAGGGCTTCGCGCTGGCCCGCCGGGCGGGCCGGCTGGTGGCGGTGTGGACGCACCGGGGGCAGGACGGCGACCCCGGGGTGGTGAGGCTGGCCCGGCTGGACTGGGCGCGGCTCGCCTTCGGGCCGCGGCGCTCGGCCACCGTATCGGTCCCCTATCCGGCTGAGCAGGTGCGGCATATCAGCGACGCCGAGGTAACGGCCGCCGGACGGCTGATCACCACGGCCGCATCCGACCCGGGGGACGACGGCCCGTTCCGCAGTGCGGTGTACGACCTCGGCCGGGTGGTGCTCCTCGCCGACGGCGAACCGGGGCTGGAGCAGCGGGCCCGGCCGCTGCGGCTCGGGGTGTTCGGCGGCCACAAGGCCGAAGCGGTGGCCTGTGTCCCGGGCGAGGTACCGGGTACGGTGCTGGGCACCGACGACGAGAACCTCGGCGGCTGGATCCGTCGGGACGGGCTGTGCCGTCCCGGCCCCGCGGCCTGAGAAGAGGCCGGGGAAGCGGGCGGGGCCCGGGGCCGGCCAACGGGCTCTGCACGGACGGATATCACCGGATCGGCGAGCCTCCCTCCGTGCGATCATCGAAGTCCGTGGCCGGCGCATCCCGGCGGCCACGGCACGCGGGGGCGGTGGCGGACGGGGGCGGCGGACGGGACGTCACCGCGGTCCGGGCCCACGCGCCGACGGGCAGCCGGTCCCGTCCCCGGCGCTGGACGAAGGAATCCGACCGCACGTGACCATACGAACCATGCTGTACGCAGCGGCCGTGCCGCTGCTCGCCATCCCGCCGGCCCTCTCCGCCGCGCCCGCCGGGGCGGCATCCACTCCCCCACCCCCGCCCGGGGTGTCGGCCGTACCGGCCGGGACGTACGGGGAACTGACGCCCGAAGGCACCTTCACCACGCCGCCTGCGGCCGGGCTCTGGTGGTCGTCCACCGGCCGGGCCACCGGCTTCGGTCCGGGCGCGCTCACCACGTCCGTCGGCACCGACAAACCACGCGTGTGGGACGCGATGGTGGGGCGTAACAACGTCCGGCTGCGGGCCGGAGCCCTCTACACCCTGTCGTTCGACGCCTCCGCGTCCCGGGCGGCGGACGTCCGGGTGACTGTCCAGGAGAACAGCGGGGCGTTCACCGCCCCGCTGAACCGGACGGTGACGCTCGGCCCCGGGTCCGTACGCCACCAGTGGACCTTCCGCTCCTCCGTATCGACACCGACGGGTCAGGTCACCTTCCAGGTCGGTGGCCAGACCGCGGAGACCGGCTTCACCTTCGACAATGTCTCCCTCACGACATCGACACCGCGCGAGGGCTTCTACACCGACCCCAACTCCACCGCTCGGCGCTGGGTGGACGGCGACACCACCGGACATCCGCGGAAGGCCGAGATCCAATCCAGGATCGCCGACCACACGACCGTGAAGTGGTTCGGCAACTGGTCCGGGGCGACCGACGCCGCGGTGGAAGCGGCCGTGAGCAGCTATGTCGGGGCCGCGGCGGACGCGGGACAGATCCCGACGCTGGTGGCGTACAACATTCCCGGCCGCGACTGCGGCGGCGCGTCCGCCGACCCGTCGGTTCCGGCGACCTCGCAGGCGTACAAGAACTGGATGGCGGCCTTCAGCCGCGGGATCGCGGGGCGCCCCGCGATCGTCGTCCTCGAACCGGACGCGGTCGCCCAGGCGGACCGGGACTACCGGCGGCACGACGGCACTCCCTGTCTGACCGAAACCCAGCGCACGGCCCGCTTCGACATGCTCACCTACGCCACCGGGCAGCTGGACGGCCAGGGCGCGCTGGTGAGGACGTACATCGACGCGGGCAACGCCCGGTGGATCCTCGGGGAACAGCTGGACGACACCGGCCCGATGGGGCTGGCCGAGATGGTGGAGATGCTGGGCCGGTCCGGGCTGGCACTCGCCGACGGGGTCGCGATCAACGTGGCCAACTTCCAGACGAACGCCGCCTCCGACGACTACGGGAACCGGCTGGCCGCGCGGGCCCTCCAGACGCTCGGCATCACCACCACCTGGGTGGTGGACACCGGCCGCAACGGCACGGTCCAGCCGCCCGCGCCGGGTGACTTCTGCAATCCCCGGGGCCGGACCCTGGGGCTGACCTCTCGCGAGGGCGGCGCCGGGGGTGCCGCGTACTACCTGTGGGTCAAGAACCCCGGCGACTCCGACGGACGGTACGAGGAGGACCCCCGCTGTGAAGCGGGGGTCCCCAAGGCCGGGCATTTCTCGCCCGAGCTGGCACTGCGGCTGATCGACGGCACATGACGGGCCGCCGCCCCACCGCAATGCGGTGGGGCGGCGGAACGGGCTTGGGCATTGGGTGCTTCAGCCGAGTCGTTTCTTGGTACGCCAGTCCGTGGTGAGCACGACGGTGGGTGTGCCGTGGTGGGTGGCGCCGCCGGGGTAGAAGCGGACGACGCCGTTGTCGGCGGCTCCGGTGATGGCCCAGATTTCGGGGATGCCGTCGTTGTTGATGTCGGGGGTGCCGGTCATCAGGGGGATGTTGGTGGTGTTCCAGGAGGTGCCGTACTGGGCGTCGACACCGTTCTTGGAGTTGACCGCGCTGGCCAGCGATATCAGGTCTGTACCGCCGCCGGTCGCGGGCTTGCCGTGCCGCAGCAGCAGACGGGCGGTATTGAAGTCGCGCCAGACCATGTCGACGGCGCCGTCCTTGTCGTGGTCGCCGAGGGAGACCAGGTCGCGGTTGGTCCAGGCGGTGGCGGAGAGCTGGATGGCGGTGTCGAAGGCGGCGCCGGTGTAGCCGGTGAACACCCACAGGGCGTCACCCGC
>NZ_JBSFNQ010000155.1:0-10308 GCF_053981115.1 Streptomyces sp. NPDC003691
ATGAAGGCTTTTCTGGGTGGTCAGGAGGGGCTGGACTACTTCAAGGCGGTGGGTGACCAGGCGCAGTTGGTCGCGGAGTTCACGCGGAAGTCGGCCTTCGACCAGGTCGCCACGCACCTGGTGCTGCCCGCCGCGGTCCTCGGCATCACCCAGATGCCGTGGTTCTTCCTGTACGTACGCCAGGGCGTCGGCGACGCCCTCGACGAGGACCCGGTACGCGGCGCCCGCGCCCGGGGCATCGGCGAGCGGACCGTCCTGCTGAACCACGCCCTGCGCTCCGGAATGCTCCCGATGCTCACCCTGATCGGCTCCCGGGTACCCGAACTGATCACCGGCGCCCTGCTGGTGGAGACCGTCTTCAGCTGGCCCGGTATCGCCGCCGCCACCGTCCAGGCGGCCACCTCGGTGGACTTCCCCCTGCTGGCCGCCCTCACCGTGCTGGCGACCGCAGCGGTCCTGATCGGCAATCTGCTCTCCGATCTGCTGTACGGACTCGCCGACCCGAGAGTGGGCTTCGATGGCTGACGTCGTCTGGCATTCCCGCGGCCGCACCCGCCGCTCCACCCGCACCGTCCGGGTCACCGTGTCGGCGGTGATCGTCGCGGCCGTCGTCCTGGCCGTCCTGATCGTGCCGCCCGTCGTCCAGCTCGACGAACAGGCCGTCGACCTCTCGCAGAAACTCCAGCCGCCGTCCCTCGCCCATCCCTTCGGCACCGACGACGTCGGCCGGGACCTGCTGCTCCGCTCCGTGTACGGCCTGCGGATCTCCCTGCTCGTCGGCGTGGTCGCGGCCCTGGTGGCCACGGTCGTCGGCACTCTGGTGGGCGCCGCGGCGGCCGCCTTCGGCGGCTGGGCCGACCGGATCGTGATGCGGCTCGTCGACACCTTCTCCTCGGTACCGCATCTGCTGCTGGGCATCTTCGTGGTCGCCATGTTCCGGCCCGGGGTGTGGCCGGTGATCGCCTCGGTGGCCGTCACGCACTGGCTGTCGACGGCCCGGATCGTCCGCTCCGAGGTGCTGTCGCTGCGCTCGCGCCCGTATATCGACGCGGCCGTCTCGGGCGGCGCGTCCCGGTGGCGCGTCACCACCCGCCATCTGGTGCCCGCGGTCCTCCCGCAGGCGGGCCTGGCGGCGGTGCTGATGGTGCCGCACGCGATGTGGCACGAGTCCGCGCTCTCCTTCCTGGGGCTCGGCCTTCCCTCGCACCAGGCCAGTCTGGGCAATCTGATCCAGACCGCGCGGGGTTCGCTGCTGGCGGGCGACTGGTGGCCGACGCTCTTCCCCGGCCTGTTCCTGATCATCCCGACCCTCGCGGTGGCCGGCCTGGCCGGCGCCTGGCGGGAACGGATCAACCCCCGCAGGCGATCGGAGCTGATGTTGTGAGCGACGTGAGCGATGTCAGCAACGTGAGCGACGTGAGCGACGCGCGCGCGGCCGGTGTGGGTCGTGGAGCGGGTGGTGGGGGCCGCGCGGGCGGAGCGGCGAACGGAGCCGATGCCGTGAGCGACGCGCCCGCGGCCGCCGTTCCCGCACCCGCACCCGCACCCGCAAGGCCCGTATCCGCGGGGCCCGCGCCCGCCGGACCCGTCCTGGCCGTACGCGATCTGTCCGTACGGTTCCGGATGCGCGGCGGCCGCCATATCGCCGCCGTCAGCGGCGCGAGCTTCGAACTGGCCGCGGGGGAGTGCCTGGCCCTGATCGGCGAGAGCGGCTGCGGCAAGTCCGTGCTGGCCTCCGCGCTGCTGGGGCTGCTGCCCGGCAACGCGCAGACCGCGGGTACCGCGTCCGTCGCCGGGACCGAGCTGCTCGGTGCGGACGAGCGCACCCTGGCCCGTACCGTACGGGGGCGCCTCGTCGGACTCGTACCGCAGTCGCCCGCCGCCCATCTGACGCCCGTACGGACCGTCGGCGCCCAGATCGAGGAGACGCTGCGCGAGCTGACCGGGCTCTCCCGCAAGGCGGCCCGGGCGGCGGCCGTCGCCGCCGCCGGACGCGCCGCCTTCCCCGCGGACCATCTGGACCGCTACCCCCACGAGCTTTCCGGCGGGCTGGCGCAGCGCGCGGCCACCGCCCTGGCCCTGATCGGTGACGCGCCCCTGCTGATCGCCGACGAGCCGACCACCGGACTCGACCGCGAGCTGGTCGACCGGACCGCCGACGAACTGCGCCGCCACACCGACGACGGCCGGGCCCTGCTGATGATCACGCACGATCTGGCGGCGGCGGAGCGCATCGCCGACCGGGTGGCCGTGATGTATGCGGGCCGGATCGTGGAGCTGACCGGCGCCCGTGACTTCTTCGGCGGGCCCGGCCCCCGCCACCCGTACGCCCGCGGGCTGCTGAACGCCCTGCCGGACCGCGGCTTCACCGCCGTCCCCGGGCTGCCGCCCGAACTGGGGGACCTTCCCGAGGGCTGCGCCTTCGCCGCCCGCTGTGACCGGGCCGGTGAACGCTGCGACGTCCGGCCCGTGTTCACGGACGGTCTCGCCTGCCATCACCCGGTGACGCCGGAGGGCATACCGGCCGCCGTCACGGAGGAGGCCCACCGTGCTTGAGCTGACAGCCGTCACCGCGGGGTACGAGCGGGGCGTCCCCGTCGTCCGGGACGCGTCCCTCTCCCTCTCGCCCGGCGAGGCCGTCGGGCTGCTCGGCCCCAGCGGCTGCGGGAAGTCCACCCTCGCCAGGGTCGCGGCGCTGCTGCACCGGCCCTGGTCCGGCGGGGTCGTCCTCGACGGCGTGCCCGTCCGGGGCTGGCGGCACGCGGCGCCCCGCGGGCAGCGGACCGCGATCGGTGTGGTGTTCCAGCAGCCCCGGCTCTCCGCCGACCCCCGGCTGACCCTCCACGATCTGATCGCCGAACCCCTGCGGGCCACCGGCCGCCGCGCCGAGGTGCCGGACCGAGTTGCCGAGCTGGCGCCCGCCGTGGGGCTGACCGCGGATCTGCTGCGCCGCCGCCCGCACGAGGTCAGCGACGGGCAGCTCCAGCGGGCCTGTCTGGCCCGTGCCCTCGTGCTCCGGCCCCGCTGGCTGGTCTGCGACGAGATGACCGCGATGCTCGACGCCTCGACCACCGCCGCGCTGGTGGCTGTCGTCGAGGATTACCGCCGGGAGTCCGGCGCCGGTCTGCTGGCCGTCGGGCACGACAAGGTACTGCTGGAGCGCTGGTGCGACCGGACCGTGCACTGGGACGACGTGGCTCCGGCCGGGGCGTCCACCGGCTCCGTACGCGGTGAACGGAGCCCGGCGGGGCGCTGAACACTCCCGCGGCGCCCTCCCGCGGCGGCCCCGGTCCGCCGGATACTCGGATGTCCCGCACATCCGCACCGCCCGGTCCGGCCGGGCGTTCGCAGAACCGGAGGTACACCGTGCCGACCACCCGTCGCCGTGCCGTCGGAACCCTCGCCGCGGCGCTCGCCGCCACCGTCGCCGCACCGGCGGCCGCCCACGCCGCCGGGAACGGAGGACGCCCCCGTCCCGGGGGCCGGATCCGCCCGCTGCGGCAGGCCCACGCGCACAACGACTATCTCCACCCCCGACCCCTGCACGACGCCCTCGCCCACGGGTTCACCAGCTTCGAGGCGGATGTCTTCCTCGTCGGCGGCGATCTGCTGGTCGCCCACACCCCGGCCGAACTCGACCCCGCCCGCACCCTGCGCTCCCTCTATCTGAACCCTCTGGCCGAGCGGATACGCGCCAACGGCGGCCGGGTGTACCCCGGCCACCGGCGCCCGGTGCAACTGCTGGTGGACATCAAGTACGACGGGGTGAACTGCTACCGGGAACTCGACCGCCAACTGCGGGAGTACCGAAGGATGTTCAGCCGCTGGTCCCACGGGAGGGTCCACCCCGGTCCGGTCACCGCCGTGGTCTCGGGGGACCGGACCGCCCGGCCGGAGATGGCCGTTCAGCGGCGGCGGTACGCCTTCTACGACGGGCGGCCGGACGATCTCGGCGGCCCGGCGCCCGCCTCCTTCATGCCCCTGGTCTCCGGCAACTGGAACCACAGCTTCAGCTGGCAGGGCACCGGGCCGTTCCCGGCGGCGGAGCGGGCCCGGCTGCACGGTCTGGTGGACACCGCCCACGAGGAGGGGCGGCGGATCAGGTTCTGGGCGACACCCGACACGGCCGGCCCGGCCCGGGACGCCGTCTGGACCGAACTGCTCGACGCGGGGGCCGACCACATCAACACCGACGACCTGGCCGGTCTGGAACGGTTCCTGCGCGCCCGGGCCGACGGCTCCCGCTGACGGGACCGCGCCTCCGGCCGCCCAACCACCCGTCCGGCGGACATGCCGGAAGGCCGTACGGGACCTCCGCTGCGCCAGACTGGCCGACGAAAGCCGCAAATTGGGCGCGGCGGAGGAGGTTGGCGATGGTCGTGTCGATGTCGGTACTGCTGCTTCTGGTGATCCTGGCGGTGGTCTTCCTGCGCAACGGCGGACTGAAGTTCTCCCATGCGCTGGTCTGCGCCCTGCTCGGCTTCTTCCTCGCGGGCACCAGCATGGCGCCCACCATCCACGAGGGCGTCGCCGCGACCGCGGAGGTCGTGGGCAGTCTCCAGCCCTGACGGCCGCACCACCCCGGCGGCACCGGCGCCCGCCCTCTGGAACCGGCCTGCGCGCCAGGCGAGTTCACCCGGCGGGCCCGCCCTGCGGCGTATGCGGCGGACGTGTCCGGGCCGGGGCCTCGAAGCGGCGCCGACTCCGCTCCGGGGCTCCGGCCCGGTGACGGCGGCCGCCCGGAGGTGGTGGTGGGCGGCCGCCGGATCGCACCATCCCCTGGCGCTCTCCCGCCCGGAACGGCCCGCGCCCGCCGAGGCCGTGTTCCCCTCGGAGAGCCGCGGGCTGCCGGACGAGCGGCTAGTGAACCGCCCGCGAGGTTGCGGTGACGTTGCGTCCGGTGCGCCGGACGGGCCGTGAACGACCCCGCACACGTCGGCGGACGGGCCGTGAACGACTGTGCACGGCCCGCCGGACGGCGACCCGCCCCGGCCGTCCCCGTCCGGCCCCGCCCGATTGCCGTGACGGCAGACCGCCGCGCTCCTCCCGTGGCACCCTGGGACCCGGCCGTACGCCCCCGTCCGGTGCGCCGAACCGAACCGGACCGAGCCGGAAGGGTGATCAGCGCCCGATGTACCAGTTGTCATGGTTACCGCACTCCCCGGCCGCCGGTGAGCGGCCGGACCGGCCGGATCCCGCGACCGGCCCGGAACCGGTCGTCCACCGGGACCTCGCCGCCCTGTGCGCGGCCGCCGCCGAGGGCGCCCTCGGCCCGGGAACCGCCGCCGCCGAGATCCGTACGCCCGGATACGGCGGAGCCGCCCGGCTGGCGGACACCGTGGCGGAGCACCGTTCCCTGCTGCGGAAATGGCTGGCGGATCCGCTCTCCGCCGGCCGCCGGCTCGCCCTGATCACCCGGGGCGCGGTCGCCGCCGCGCCCGGTGAGGACGTGAGCGGCCCCGCGGCGGCCGCCGTCCGGGGCCTCGTCCGCGCCGTCCAGTGCGAACACCCCGGACGGTTGCTGCTGATCGACACCGACGGGACCGGCGCCTCCCTGCGGGCGCTGCCCGCCGCGTCCGCCGGTGACGAACCCGAACTCGCCCTCCGGGACGGGCGCGCCCTCGTCCCCCGGCTGACCGAGTACCCCGCCCGGCCGCCCGCCGCCGCGCCGGTTCCGCTCGACGCGGCCGGGACCGTACTGATCACCGGCGGTACCGCCGCGCCGGGCGTCACCATCGCCCGGCACCTGGCCGCCCGCCACGGCGCCCGCAGACTGCTCCTCACCCGCCCCCGCGGCCCGGAGACCCCCGGCCTGTCCGGGCTCGCGGCACAACTGCGCGGCCTGGGCGCCGAGGTCACCGTCACCGTCTGCGAACCCGGGGACCGGGCGGCCCTCGCCGCGGTCCTGGCCGCCGTCCCGGAGCGGCATCCGCTCACCGCCGTCGTTCACGGGGAGGGTGGCTTCCCCGGTGCGGACATGGCACGCCACCTGCACGAACTGACCCGGGATACGGCCCTGTCGATGTTCGTGCTCTGTCCTTCCCCGGACGGTGTCGTCGCCCGCCCGGGCCATGAGGCCGCGGCGGCCGCCGGAGCCTTTCTGTCCGCCCTGGCGCAGCACCGCCGGGCCGTCGGACTGCCGGCGACCGCCCTCGTCTGGGACTCCTGGAGGCAGCCCGCCGAAGCCGGGGAGGGGGAGGACTCGGGCGAGGGGGAGAGCCGGACCGTACCCGGTCACCCCGCATTCCGGGCGCTCACCGCCGACGAGGCCCTTGCCGGTTTCGACACCGCGGTCGCCGCCGGGGAGGCCCTGCTGCTGCCCGCTCCGCTCGACCCGGAAGCCGTACGGCACCACTACCGGGACGGCGGACTCCCGCCGGTCCTGCGCCATCCGGCCGCCCGTCCTGCCCCGCCGGAGCCGCCGCCCCTCGCTGAGCTGGCCCGGTTCGAGGAGGCCATGACGGTCGTTCTGACCGACCGGGTACAGCGGACGGCGGTCGCCGGACGCCTCCAGGCGCTGGTGCGGAAGGTGACGGACTACCGCATCGGGCCACCGCACCCGGCCCCCTCGCCGCCCGCCGCGGAGGGCGGCGACCCGGACGCGTCCGGTGGGCCGGACGGTGCGCACGGCCGGCGCGCGGCGGAGCACGGGAAAGCGCCCGACACAGGCGCGGACCACGACACCGCGGACCACGGCACCCCGGACCACGGCACTCGGGATCATGGCACCCCGGGCGGCGGCTCCCCACGGCACGGCTGACCCCGCCCGAACCGGCCGACGGCGGGCCCGGTAAAAGAAGAGATGCACCGTAATCAGCCCGCCATAAGCAAGGATTGATTACGGCCAAGCGCGGCCGAATCCGGAAGGGCGAGTTGCACTTGTTCGCCGCGGAGCGGTTATGATCACGGCATGATTACGGAGCGGCCCGCCATTGGTATGCCGCGGCCCCGGGAATTACGGGGACCGCGGCATCTGGTGTGGCTCGTGCTCCTTGTCATCGGGCTGGTGTTCGCCCACGGGGTGAACCGCGAAAGCCCCCTCCCGCACACCGTGGGCACCGGAGCAGGCGCCCACGGCGCGTCCGCCGTCGTCGCCCCGGCCACCGCCGTGCCGCCGACGCCGCAGCGCCCGGCCGCCGCTTCCCAGGACACCCACGCCGGACTTCCGGCGCACTCCGACGGCTCGGTACACCCGGCCGAACGCTGCATGCCCGGCCAGCCGCAGCTCAACAGCGGTACCCAGAGCCCCGGTTCGGGCCCGCCCGCGCCCGGCGCCGTCCGTGACCTCACCGCCGCCGGTGCCGCGTACGACGGCGTCGGCAGCCAGGGCGCCGCGCCCCGCTGCGCCCCCGTGACGGGCATCCTCCGCATCTAGGCCGCCCTCTCGGGAACTGCCGCCCGGACGCCCCTTCCCGGCCCCGCACGGCCGCCGGCCTCCGTGGCACGCCCGTACTCCTTTCACCTTCCGGCCGTGACCGGCGGGCCCTGCCCGCCGTATCCGCCCGGCCCCGGAAATCCGGCAGCCGCACCGGGCCATTCGCCCGATCCCTGCCGCCGGAAACCTTTCCGTCCGGGAAAGCCTTTTCCTCCGGCCGTAATTTCCGCACCGGAGAATTCACCTTCCCCGCGCCTGCGGAACCGTGCGCCCAGTAATTCCGCGCGCCCCGGGTCGCACCCCCGCCCGCCGCTCCCGCATGCCCTGATCCGGACCGACGCCCGGGTGTGCCCGGAGCGCGGCCGTGCCGTGCCGCCCCGGGCCCGGAACCCCTGTTCCGACGAACGAAAGCACTTCACCATGACCACCTCCCCGCCCTTCGGCACCACCCGGCCCACCGGCACCGGAGCCCACGCCGGGCCCGACGCCCGTACCGCGCTCTCCGGACTGGTCGGCAACACCCCCCTGCTGCGGGTCACCGAGCCCTTCACCTCCGGCGACCGCGGCTTCTGGGCCAAGCTGGAAGGCTTCAACCCCGGCGGCATCAAGGACCGGCCCGGGCTGTACATGGTCGAACGCGCCCGTGCCCGGGGCGAACTGCGCCCCGGCGGCCGGATCATCGAATCCACCAGCGGCACCCTCGGCCTCGGACTCGCACTCGCCGGAATGGTCTACGGACACCCCGTCACCCTGGTGACCGACCCCGGCCTCGAGCCGTCCATGAACCGGCTGCTGACCGCGTACGGAGCCGAGGTGGACACCGTCTCCGAACCGCATCCCAGCGGCGGCTGGCAGCAGGCCCGCCGCGACCGGGTCACCGCCCTGACCGCCCGGCACCCCGGCTCCTGGTGCCCCGACCAGTACAACAACCCCGACAACACCACCGCGTACACCCCCCTCGCCCTGGAGATCGCCGCCGAACTCGGCCAGGTCGACGTCCTGGTGTGCAGCGTCGGCACCGGCGGCCACTCCGCCGGGATCTCCCGGGTGCTGCGGCAGCTCTACCCCGGGCTGAAACTGGTGGGCGTGGACACCGTCGGCTCCACCATCTTCGGACAGCGCGCCCGGCCCCGGCTGATGCGCGGACTCGGCTCCAGCATCTACCCCCGGAACGTCGCCTACGAGCACTTCTCCGAGGTGCACTGGGTCAACCCGGCCGAAGCGGTCTGGGCCTGCCGGACCCTGGCCGCCTCCCACTACGCCACGGGCGGCTGGAGCGTCGGCGCGGTCGCCCTGGTCGCCGGATGGCTCGCCCGCACCCACTCGCCGCACACCCGGATCGCCGCCGTCTTCCCCGACGGCCCCCAGCGCTATCTCGGCACCGTGTACGACGACGACTACTGCGCCGCGCACGGGCTGCTGGCCGGACCGCCCGCCGCGGAACCCGAAACCGTGGGCCGCCCGGACGAGAAGCCGGTCACCCGCTGGACCCGCTGCGCCACGGTCCTCGACCCGCTCGCCCTCGACGGCGGGAGCGCGGACCGGTGACGGGCACGCTCGGCGCCTTCCGCTCCCACGAACGCAGCGTCCAACTGTTGATGGTCAACCAGTTCACCATCAACCTCGGCTTCTACATGCTGATGCCGTATCTGGCCGTCCATCTCTCCGGCTCCCTCGGACTCGCGGGCTGGGTGGTCGGACTCGTCCTCGGGGTCCGGAACTTCAGCCAGCAGGGCATGTTCCTGGTCGGCGGCGCCCTCGCGGACCGCTACGGCTACAAACCGCTCATCGTCGCCGGGTGTCTGCTGCGGACCGCGGGCTTCGCCGCGCTCGGCGTGGTCGACTCCCTGCCCGCACTGCTTGCGGCCTCCGCGGCGACCGGGCTGGCGGGTGCCCTGTTCAACCCGGCGGTCCGGGCCTATCTGGCGGCGGACGCGGGGGACCGGAGAGTGGAGGCGTTCGCCCTCTTCAACGTCTTCTACCAGGCCGGAATCCTGCTCGGCCCGCTGGTCGGGATGGTTCTGACGGGCGTGGACTTCCAGCTGACCTGTCTGGTGGCCGCCGGGGTGTTCGCCGTACTGAGCGTCGTCCAGATCCGTTCGCTGCCCGCCCGCCGAGGCGAGACCGCCCGGCCGGACGAGGCCCCGGACGGCGGGTGGCGCACGGTTCTCACCAACCGCCGCTTCCTGCTCTTCTCGGCCGCCATGACCGGCTCCTACGTCCTCACCTTCCAGGTCTATCTCGCCCTCCCGCTGGAAGTGCGGCGGATCGGCGGGGACGGCGAATTCGGTACGGTCGCCGTGGCGCTGCTCTTCGCGCTCTCGGGACTCTCCACCATCCTGTTCCAGCGCCGGGTCACCGACTGGTGCCGCGAACACACGGAGCCGGGCCGGGCGCTCGTCGCGGGGCTGGCCGTGATGGGCGCGGCCTTCGTCCCCCTCGCGGTGGCCGCGGCGCTGCCGGTACCCGGCGGCGGCCCGGGGCGCGCCGCGCTCGCCGTCGTACCGGCGGCCCTGGCCGCGCTGCTGCTCGCGCTGGGCACGATGATCGCGTACCCCTTCGAAATGGACACCGTCGTCCGCCTCGGCGGGGAGCGCCGCGTCGCCACCCACTACGGGCTGTACAACACGATCTGCGGTATCGGGATCACGCTGGGGAACCTGCTGACCGGCGCCGCCCTGGACGCGGCACGTGACGCCGGGCTCCCCGCGCTGCCGTGGCTGGTGCTGACCGCGGTCGGCCTCCTGTGCGCGCTGGCGCTGCACGCCCTGCACCGTACGGGACGCCTCACGGCCCCCGCCCCGGCGGCGGCCCCGGGGTGAACCGGCCCGCGGGCGCCGGGCGGAGGGCCCGGCCATGGAGGGCACCGGCTTCCTCGGCCAGGCCGCGGAGAACGTCTACCACCTGGAGAAGGACGACTACTCCCTGGTCGG
>NZ_JBSFNQ010000156.1:0-9993 GCF_053981115.1 Streptomyces sp. NPDC003691
GCCGGACGCCGGAATCGTCCCCACGCGTAGAGGAAGCCGGTCCCGAACCCCACCAGCGCCTGGGTGGGGCAGTCCCCGTGCGACCATGCCTCGGTCATCAGACCGGCGGCGTAGTCGGCGCGGGTGGCGACGGCGGTGTAGCGGTAGGCGCGTCCGTCGAGCTCCCGGCGGAGCAGCCCCTTGCGGTGCACCTTGTCCATCACGGTCATCACGGTGGTGTAGGCGATGCTCCGTTCCCTGCGGAGTTCGAGCATCACCTCCCGGACCGTCACGGGCCGGTCGAGCCGCCACACCCGGGTCATCACCGCATCTTCGAGATCTCCCAGTTGTCCCTTCACGGAAACCACACTAGGGAGAGGGCAGGTCCCTCCCAACCGGTTCGCCGATTATCACAGTGCCGGAGGGACCGTACCGTGGCGGCCGCGGCCGCCGGTCAGCGGTGGCGCTCCTCCACCACCATGGGGACACGGTCGGGGCAGGCCATCACCGCCGCCGACTCGCGGGGTTCCCCGCTTCCGGGTGCCGGGCGCAGCCGCCAGCGGGCCAGGACGGTGGCCAGGACAATGGTGGCCTCGGTCCAGGCGAAGGCGTCCCCGATGCACTTGCGGTTGCCCGCTCCGAAGGGGATGAATGCCTCCCGGGGTACTGTCGCCCGCCGCTCCGGGAGCCACCGGTCGGGGTCGAAGCGGTCGGCGTCGGGATAGAGCGCGGGGTCGCGGTGCATGGCGTAGAGACTGAACGCCACCTCCACCTGGGCGGGGAGCCGATATCCGCCCAACTCGACCGGTTCCGTCGTACGGCGCATCAGCAGAGTCGCCCCGTGGAGCCGGACCGCCTCGTCGAGTACGCGTCGGATCGTACCGAGGCGGGGGATGTCGTCGACCGTCACCGGCCGGGCCCCGATCACCTCATCGATCTCGGTCAGGACGTCCCGCTCGACCCGGGGGTGGCGGGCGATCTCGGAGACCGCCCAGGCGAGAACGGAGGCGGTGGTGTCCGTACCCGCGAAGAGAAAGGTGACCAGTTCGTCTCTGACCTCCTCGTCGGTGAGCCCGAGGCCGGTGGTTTCGTCACGGGCGTCGAGCAGCAAGGACACCAGGTCCTCCTGCCCCTCCCTCCGTTCGCTCCGGGTGGTTCTGACCACATCGTCGATGATCCTCCGGAGATTGGCCCCGGCCCGGTCGAAGTCCCGGTGGATGCGGATCGGCAACCGGTCGAGGGCCTTGGGGGAGGCGGCCCTCAGCAACATGGTCCGCAGGACGACGGGCAGATCGCGCAGCGCCGCGTCCACGGCAGGACGGCCCATATCCGTGGAGAACATGGTCTCGGCAAGCGTCTCGATCGTGTATTCGCTCATCACATGGCAGATATCGATGTGCTGTCCATCGCTCCAACTGTCGGCGAGAGCGGCGGCGCGGCGGCTCATCACGGCCGCGTACCCCTCGATACGGGAGCGGTGGAACATCGGCTGGATCAACCGGCGGTGGGTACGGTGGACATCGCCGTTGGCCGTCGCCAGTCCGTTGCCGAACAGGGTTCGCACCCGGTCGTACAGTCGCCCCTTCTCGAAGGACCGGGCGTGTTCGACCGTCACCTGGTGAATGACACGGGCACTGGTGGCAACGCAGATGGGCAGGGTTCCCAGGTCGATGCGCACCAGCTCACCGCTGGTGCGCAGCGTCCGGAGAAAGCCGAGGGGGTCGCGACCGAGCCGAAGAGTGTGACCGATCAGCGGAAGTGCGCCGGGGGCACGGGGGACATGCTTCAAGCCGTCGGATGCCACAGAGCAACTCCTCGCGCCGGAAGGCTCGGGACGGGTGCGCCGCGCCGGATGCCGGCGCGGCGTGGACAGGGGGCCGGGCCGAGGCGCCGTACACCTGGGGTCTCCTCCCGGCCCGGAGGATCAGCGCCGGGCCCGGGCAAGGAGCCGTCGCCACCAGGAGGGGCGAACGGAAGGCCCGGGGGCCGGCGGAGCGGCGGCCGGGTCCGCGACGGCGCGGGGCAGGGGCTGGGCCCCAGGGCGATCCGTGCTCACGTGGAAGTCGTCGGCCCGGATCTCGTGACGGGGTGTGAACCGTACGGGGAGGGACTGAATTCGCTGGCTCAGCCAGGCGCTGCTGACCGGGAGTTCGGAGTCCATGACGGCGAGTTCGAGTCCGGGCAGCAGGGCGAGCAGAGCGTCGATTCCGGTGTCCGCGATCGCCCGGCCGATGTCCTGGCCCGGACAGCCGTGGGGTCCGTTGCTGAAGGCGAGATGGGAACGGTTGCCGTACATCGACGCCGCAGGGTCCGGCCGGATCTCGGGGTCGACGTTACCCGCGGCCAGCCCCAGCATCATCAGGTCGCCGGCCCTGATCTGCTGTCCGGCGAGCACCGTGTCGCCGGTGGCCCAGCGCCCCGGGATCACGGACATCGGGGGGGCGTCCCACAGCACCTGGTCCAGAGCGTTCGGCAGGGTCATCTGCCCGCCGGAGAGACTGGCGCGGAAGGACCCGTCGGTGAGGACCAGACGCAGCGTGTTGATGATCAGGTTCATGGTGGTCTCGTTGGCCATGACCAGAATGAGCCGGAGGTGTTCGACTACCTCGTCGTCCGTCAGTCCCGATTCGTGCTGGAGGAGCGTGGTGGCGAGATCGCGTCCCGGTTCCTCCTTCTTGCGCTCGACCAGCCTGCGGAGCGTCTGCACCACGTACTCGTTGCTCGCCAGGGCCGACTCGCTGCCCTTGATCAGGTCCAGGGCCGCCGCCACCAGCTCCGGGCCGTTCTCCTCGGGCATCCCGAGGAGTTGGGTCATCACCAGCATGGGTAGCTGTTCGGCGTACTCCTTGACGAGATCGGCCTCGCCCCGCGGCTCGAAGGCTTCCACCAGCTGGCGTGTGTAGCGCACGACATAGCGCCTTACACCGTGCCGGTTGAACTGTCCGAGGCCGTCATTCACCGCGCCGCGCAACCGGGCATGCTCCTCGCCGTCGACGAAGAGGCACAGCGGCTGCCAGGCAAGGGTGGGGGCGAGCGGCGAATCTGCCGGAACCCGTCCTTCCTTGAACATCGTCCAGATGCGGGAGTCGCGGGAGTAGAGGGAAGGGGTCCGCATGACTTCGAGGTTCTCCCGATGTCCCAGCACGAGCCAGGCAGGCAGATCGCCGTGGAGGAGAACCGGTGCCACGGGCCCGTACTCCCGGCGCAGCCGTTCGTACATCGCCTGGGGGTCCGCCTCCGCGGCAGGGCCGTAGATCCTGGTGAGTCCGTCGAGGCCCAGGTCGTGTGCCGGACAGCCGGACGGCGGGGCCTGGCCTTCTCCGTCATGGACGACGTCTGAGCGCGGGGTGGTCACCATTGGCCTCCGAAGCCGGAAAGTGCAGTCGGCAGGAGACCCGTCGCGGCAGGGTCCCGTCCGGCACATGTGAACGTGTCTGCCGGCACCGGGCGCGACTCCTCGACGGTCGTACGGGTCCCCGGGCCGCAGGCAGCATAGCCCTGTTCGAATCACATACGACAAGCCGTCAGAATTGTTTTCTCCCGGAAGGGTTCATCAAAACCGTGCGGCCG
Source organism: Streptomyces sp. NPDC003691 (assembly GCF_053981115.1). NCBI lineage: Bacteria > Bacillati > Actinomycetota > Actinomycetes > Kitasatosporales > Streptomycetaceae > Streptomyces > Streptomyces sp. NPDC003691. The sequence continues at coordinate 3,550 of NZ_JBSFNQ010000156.1, forward strand.
GTTGAGACATGGGCGGTGATCGCAGCAATGGTTTCTCCGTTGCTCCGGTGCAGGACCGTCCGCATGCCCGCCGCCGCGGCGGCGGCTGCGTTCTCGGCGACGTCGTCCACGAAGAGGCAGTCCACCGGACGGACGCCGAGACGTTCGCAGACATGTGCGTAGGCCCGGGGGTCGGGTTTGAGGAGGCCGCATTCGTGGGAGTAGACGATCTCCTCGAACAGGGCGCCGTAGCCGTACGCGGCCTCCTCCCGTTCGCGGGCCCCGGCGAAGCTGTTGCTCAGGGCACCGGTGCGGGTGCCGGGGAAGCGGTGCGGCAGCTCACGGACGAAGGCGGTCAGTCCGGTGTTCGGGGTGCCGAGGTACTCGTGCCACAGGTCGGCCAGGAAGGCGTCGGCGCTCCGGGAGTCCAGGCCGAGGCGGCGGACGATCTCGGTGCGGACGCCGGATTCGGTGAGGGCGCCGGTGGCGCCCGCCGCCCAGACGGGCTCCAGGGTGCGGTCGACGGTGCCGGGGGCGAGGCCGAGGCGGCGCTCCCAGCGGTCGCGCCAGTGGGTGGCGGGGGTGTGCTCCAGTACTCCGCCGATGTCGAAGAGGACGCAGCGCTCGGTCATCCGGGCCTCCGGTGTCGGGCCGGACGGGTCGAAGGCCGTCCGGCGGTTGCCTTGCGCCGTGAGCCTGGGGCCCGCCCCCGGGGGAAGGTCCAGCCCGGCCGGGGTGGACCGGCACCGGATGGGCCGGGCCGGGCCGGGGGTCCTCGGTCCCGCGCGGGTTCCGGGCCCGCTGCCGTTCCGCCGCCGCGCCGGGCCGGTCCGGCCGGGTCAGGGGGCCGGCCGGGCGGGGGACGCCGCGGGGGACGGCGGGCCGTCGTGGAAGATTCCGTCGTGGTCCGCCGGCGCCGAGTTGAGTACCCAGAGCCCGGCGAGGACGGCGAGGGTGAAGACCACCGCGGACAGGGCGGCGAGCACCAGCTTCCGGCGGCGCTCGCGGCGCCGCCAGTCCGCGCTGACGGCGCGGTAGGCGCCGGGGGCGGGCGGTCCGACCCGGCCCGCGACGGCCTCCAGTGCCTCGCGCAGCTTGGCCTCGGTCTCGGAGGCGGCGTTTCCGCCGGACGGGCGGGCGGGGGGTGCGCTCATCGGCGGTTCTCCATGACCTGGGTCAGTGCGGCGATACCGCGCGCGGTGTGGGTCTTGACCGAACCGGCCGAGATGCCCATGGCCTCGGCTATCTCGGCCTCCTTCAGCCCCAGCCAGTGGCGGAGGACGAGCGCCTCCCGCTGCCGGGGCGGCAGTTGCCGCAGGGCGCGGATCAGGGCCTGCTGGTCGTCGTGGAGCAGGGCGGTGTGTTCGGCGGACGCCACCGCGGCGGGGGTCCGGCCGCCTTCCCCGGTCCGGGCGTGGCGGCGGACGACCTGGAGATGGCGTATCCGCATCCGGGTCAGATTGCAGACGACGGAGCGGAGGTACGCCTCTGCCCTGTCCGGGCTCCGGAGCCTGCGCCAGGTGCGGTACAGCTCGTAGTACGCCTCGGCGACGATGTTCTCCGGATCGTCGGCGCCCAGGAGCGTGGCGAGCCGGAGCATGGAGGTGTAGTGCGCCTCGAACAGTCCGGCGAGGGCGGTCTCCCGGTCCCGGTCGGCGTCGGCGGCAGGCGCGGGACCGGGAGGCGCGGCTGGACGGCCTCCGGGGCCCGCCGTCCCACGGGACCCCGCCGCGCCACCGGACTCAGCGGTGGCTCCGGGGCCCCCGCCGGCCCGGGAGTCCGCGGGCGGCGGCGCGGTCAGTGTGCGCGCGGGGCGCGGGAAACGTCTCACGGGGCGATCCTTCCGTCCGCCGCGCGGGCCGGTCCGGGGTTCCCGGAGCGCCGCGGGGCCGGCCGTCCGCCGAGGGCCTGCCCGGCCCCGGTCACCGCGAGATTGACCAGCAGCGCCGCCAGGCCCGCGTACACCTGGAGGGAGTTTCCGGCCGGGCCGAGGGGGACCACGGACGAGAAGCCCTCCCGGACGACCGCGGCGGTGCCGAAGACCATCCCGGCGGCCCAGCCGGCCAGCAGGGCGCCGGGCCGCGGTCTGCGGGCACCGAGACCGAGGACGACGGCGGGCAGGATCTGGAGGATCCATACCCCGCCGAGCAGCTGGAGGTTGACGGCGGCCTGGTCGCGCAGGCCGAAGACGAAGGCGACGGCTCCGGCCTTCGCGGTCAGGGAGACCGCGCGGGCGGTGCGCACCTGGCGTTTGGGGGTGGCCGTGGGCTGGAAGCGGGGCACGTACACGTTGCGGACGAACAGGGTGGCGGCCGCCACCGACATCACCGCGGCGGGCACCAAGGCGCCGACGGTGATGGCGCCGAGGACGAGCCCGGCGAGCGGGGCGGGCATCAGCTCGCCGACGAGCAGTGGGACGGCGGTCTCGGCGGCGCCGGGCGGGGTGCGCACTCCGGCGGCGACGGCCGCGATGCCGAGGAGACCGAAGAGGGCCAGTACGGCGGTCCAGACGGGGAGGGCGACGGTGGCCCGGCGCAGGGCGCGGGGCCCGGAGGCCGCGAAACCGGCGGTCAGGACATGGGGGTACATCAGCAGGGCGAGCGCGGAGCCGAGGGCGAGGGTGGCGAACGCGGGCTGCTGGCCGTCCGTCAGCAGCAGGGAGGCTCCGTCGTCGCGGGCGGCGAGCCCGGCGGCGGCGGAGCCGAAGACCCCGCCGGGACCGCCGAAGCGGTCGAGGACCAGCCAGACCAGGGCGGCGGCGGAGCCCAGGACGGCCGCGCCCTTGAGGCCGGAGATGACGGCCGGGGCGCGCAGCCCGTGCCGGTAGGTGGCGACGGCGAGTCCGGCGAAGAGGGCGACCATCGCCAGGTCGGCGATGCCAGGTGCCGGACCGGTGGCGTCCAGGACGGCGCGGATGCCGAGCAGTTGGAGTGCCAGATAGGGCATGGTCGCGAGGATGCCGGTGAGCGCGACGGCGAGTTCGACGGCCGGTGAGCCGAACCGGGCGCGGACGAGGTCGGCAACGGTGACGCAGCCGTGTTCCCGGGCCGCCGCCCAGAGCCTGGGGAGCAGGACGAAGGCCAGGGGGCAGACGATGACCGTGTAGGGGACGGCGAAGAAGGCGAGGGCACCGTTGCCGTAGGCCAGTCCGGGGACGGCGGTGAAGGTGTACGCCGTGAAGACGGTGCCGCCGAGCAGCAGCCAGGTCCAGGCCGGGCCGAGGCTCCGGCCGGCGAGGGCCCAGTCGTCGAGGGACGGCAGGGCGTCCGTGGTGCGGAACCGGCGGGCCGCCGCGGCGAGCAGCGAGGCGGTGCCGACGACGGCCAGGAAGGCCGTGGTGACCACGGTTCCGCTCATCGTCCCCCCTCGGTGTGTGCCGGTGCTCCGGTGCGGCCGGTGCGGGCCGGGCCGCGGTCGCCCCCGGACCGCCGGGGCCGGATCCGGCCGGTCCCGTTCCGGTGGTCCGTTTCTGTCAACCGAACCGCGGTGACCGGCAACTCTTGCACAGTCCGGCCCGGAGGACCGAGCGGACCTGTGGACAACTGCCGATTGATCCGAAGAAACCGATTGGCCCGAAGGACCCGGGAAACCCGGGAAGTCCGGAGGACCGGGGAGCGCGTCGTACGGGGCGAACCCCGGCGGCACCCGGTGAACCGGTGACGGCCGAGGGAACCCGGAGCGGTCCGGGTGGACGAGGAGGCGTGTGGTGGAGAGCGTACGGCGAGCGGCCCGGGACGAGGACCGGCCGGTCCCCCGGATCCGGCGTGCGCTGGCCGCCGCCGCCCTGCTCGCGCCCGTCGTCGCGCTGCTCTGGGTGCCCTCGTACGCGACGGGCGGCCCCGCGCTCGCGGGGGTCCCGTTCTTCTACTGGTACCAGCTCGCCTGGGTGCCCGGCTGCGGCCTCGGGCTGCTGGCGGCGTATCTGCTGACCCGTCCGCGGCGGCCGGAGCCCTGACCGGCACCGCCGGAGCGGCACGCCCGGCCGTACCGCTCCGCCGCTCCCCCGCGGGCCCGTTCGTTCACGGCCCGTTCGGCCGTGCCCCGTTCCCCCGTGCCGTGCGGTCGTCCCGCCCGGCGCGTGCCGCGCGGTCTCCCCCGCGCGGTCCTTTCCCGTCCCCGTCATGCCGAGGAGCCTTTGTGTCCCCGTCCCCCGCGCCCCCGTCCCGGGCGAATCCGGTGAAGATCCTCATCTGGGCGGCCGTCGCCGTCACCGGTGCACTGTGCTGGGGCGTGCTGGCCCTTTCGCGCGGTGAGGAGATCTCGGCCGTCTGGCTGGTCGCCGCCGCGCTGGGTTCGTACGCGATCGCCTACCGCTTCTACTCGCGCTTCGTCGTCCGCCGGGTGCTGAAGCCCGACGACACCCGGGCCACCCCGGCCGAACGGCTGGAGGACGGGGTCGACTACCAGCCCACCGACAAACGCGTACTGCTCGGCCATCACTTCGCCGCGATCGCGGGTGCGGGACCGCTGGTGGGTCCGGTGCTGGCGGTGCAGATGGGCTATCTGCCGGGCACCCTGTGGATCGTCTTCGGCGTGATCTTCGCCGGGGCGGTGCAGGACATGGTGGTGCTGTTCCTGTCGATGCGGCGGGACGGCAAGAGCCTGGGGCAGATGGCCCGGGAGGAGATCGGCCGGGTCGGCGGAACGGCCGCGCTGATCGCCGTCTTCGCCATCATGATCATCCTGCTGGCCGTACTGGCGCTGGTGGTCGTCAACGCTCTGGCCCATTCGCCCTGGGGCACGTTCTCGGTGGCCATGACCATCCCGATCGCCCTGTTCATGGGCTTCTATCTGCACATCATGCGGCCCGGCCGGGTGCTGGAGACCAGTCTGATCGGTGTGGCGCTGCTGCTGCTGGCGATCGTGGGCGGCGGCTGGATCCAGGAGTCGTCGCTCGCGGACACCTTCACCCTCAGCCCGACGACGCTGGTGTTCTGTCTGGTGGCGTACGGCTTCGTGGCGTCGGTGCTGCCGGTGTGGATGCTGCTCGCGCCCCGGGACTACCTCTCCACCTTTATGAAGATCGGTACGATCGCGCTGCTCGCGCTCGGGGTGGTGTTCGCGGCCCCGAAGCTCCAGGCGGATGCCGTCACGGACTTCGCCTCCTCCGGCAACGGGCCGGTCTTCGCGGGTTCGCTCTTCCCGTTCCTGTTCATCACGATCGCCTGCGGCGCGCTCTCCGGCTTCCACTCCCTGGTCTCCTCCGGCACCACTCCGAAGCTGATCGCCAAGGAGTCCCAGGTCCGGATGATCGGCTACGGGGCGATGCTGATGGAGTCGTTCGTCGCCGTGATGGCGCTGATCGCCGCCGCGGTCCTCGACCCCGGCCTCTACTACGCGATGAACGCCCCGGCCGGAGTGCTGGGCAATACCGTGGAGTCGGCCTCCGCGGCCGTGGCGAACCTGGGCTTCACCATCACCCCCGACGATCTGGCGGCGGCGGCGAAGGCGGTGGAGGAGTCGACCCTGGTGGCCAGGACCGGCGGCGCCCCGACACTGGCGGTCGGCATGGCGCAGATCTTCTCCGATGTGATCGGCGGGGAGGGCATGAAGGCGTTCTGGTACCACTTCGCCATCATGTTCGAGGCGTTGTTCATCCTGACCACCGTCGACGCGGGGACCCGGGTGGGCCGCTTCATGCTCCAGGACATGCTCGGCAATGTGTGGAAGCCGATGGGCCGGGTCAACTGGAAGCCGGGGATCTGGCTGGCGAGTGCCGTGGTGGTCGGCGGCTGGGGGTACTTCCTGTATGCGGGTGCCACCGATCCGCTCGGCGGCATCAACCAGCTGTTCCCGCTCTTCGGCATCGCCAACCAGCTGCTGGCCGCCGTGGCGCTGACCGTGGCGACGACGCTGCTGGTGAAGTCGGGGCGGTTCCGCTGGGCGTGGGTGACCGGGGTGCCGCTCGCCTTCACGGTCGCGGTGACCTTCACGGCGAGCTGGCAGAAGGTGTTCTCGCCCGATCCGCGGGTCGGCTTCTTCGCCCAGCGCGACCGGTTCGCCGACGCCGCCGACGCGGGGAAGGTGCTGGCCCCCGCCAAGAACGCCGGCGATATGGACACGATCGTGCTGAACTCCACCGTCGACGGGGTGCTGATCATCCTCTTTGTGCTGCTGGTGACGGTGGTGATCGTGAACGCGGCCGTGGTCTGCGTCCGTACGCTGCGCTCCCCCGTTCCGCCGCCGACCACCGAAACCCCCTATGTGGCCTCCGCACTGGACGTGCCGGCCCCGGCGGTGAAGACGGGGGTGCGCGAGTGACCGTACCGGTGGCGGGACCGGCGGTACGGCGCTGGCTGGCCGCCGCCCGCTGGTATCTGCGCGAGGTCAGCGGGGAGTCCGCGTACGACCGCTACTGCGAGCACCGGCGGCGGCACCGGCCCGGTGAGCCGGTGCCGACCCGGCGGGAGTCTGCGGCACGGCCTCGCCCACTACCGGGCCGGGCGCACCACCGAGGCGCTCTGG
>NZ_JBSFNQ010000157.1:0-9818 GCF_053981115.1 Streptomyces sp. NPDC003691
CGGCGCTGGCCACCCCGATCGACAAGTACCGCATCACGTTCGCCCTGCCGTGGGAGGACATGCTGCTGCTCGGCACCACCGACGAGGTGTACGAGCCATGGGCCCCGGCCACCCCGGTCGAGTGCAGGGCGAGCCGGGCCTGGCGAGGCAAGCGAAAGACACGGCCATGGTCAGTCCGCGCGGACTGTCACATCACCGATCTTCGTCCGGGCGATGACGCCGGCGCCGGATGAGGAGTTCTGGTCCACGGCTATCTTCCGGTCGCCGATCTCGGTCTCGGCATGCACGGCGAACGGGCCGGCACTCGGGGGTAGGTACAGCTCCACATCCCCGGTCTTGGAGACGGCCGTCAGGCTCTCGAACGCTTCGATGTCCTCGACCAGAACGTCACCCAGCTTGGTCGTGGCCTCGGCGGTATAGAACTGCACGTTCTTGAGGGTGAGGTCACCGGTCCTGCTTGCGGCCACCAGAAGGTCCCCTTTGATGTGCTCCAGACGGACACTGCCCATCCGCGTACGAGCGTCGACCGAGGCCCGCACGCCCTGTACGGAGACATCGCCCAACCGGGTCTCGACCTTGATCCGGGTGCCGGCTGCAACGGTCAGGCGATAGTCCGACGCGCACTTGCCCATGCCCTCACCGCAGCGGGTCGTCACATACAAGGTGTCCCCGTCGTGCTTGACCATCTCGTCCGGTGACCGCAGTGATGCGGTCAGCCGTTTGTGCAGCTCGGGCCTCTCACCCTGCCCGACCACATCGACCTCGATATCACCGCTGTCGATGGAGAGTTCTACGTTTCGGACCGAGGGTCTGATCGCGGCGGATCCGGATTCCGTTGCGGTGACCATGAACAACAGCAGGTACCACGCGGCTCCGCCGACCAGGGTGACACCGGTGAAGATCGCCAGGACACGGACGATGCGACGCACCACGGAGTGCTTGAGACGGCCTGACTGGGGTGGGCCCGAGTGGGCCGGGGCAAGGGGGTCGTACATCTCTGGCTCCGGTTTCGGTGGTCTCAGGTCAGCGAGGGCGCCGGTTTGAAGCTCACGGGAGGGGATTCGTCAGCGAGTTGATGTACTGGAGCACGGCTCGCACGCGACGATTCCCTTCGTCGTCGGGAAGGAGGTCGAGCTTGGTGAAGATGGCGCGGATGTGCTTCTCGACGGCCCGTTCGGTGATGAACAGACGACTCGCGAGCCCGCTGTTGCTGAGCCCCTCGGCCATGAGACCGAGTACTTCGCGCTCCCGCGGAGTGAGCGCGCCCAGGCCGCTGTCGCTTCTCTGGTGGCTTGCGAAGATCTGGCTGATCACCTCGGAATCGAGGGCGGTGCTGCCGTCGGCGACCCGGCGCAGGGTCGCCACGAACTCGTCCACGTCGGCCACTCGGTCCTTGAGGAGGTACCCGATTCCCGCGCTGCCGTGTGCGAGCAGCTTGGAGGCATAGCGCGCTTCCACGTACTGGGACAGAACGAGGATGGGGCGGCCCGGGTCCGAGCCGCGGATCGTCAGGGCGGCTCGCAGCCCTTCGTCGGTGTGGGTAGGGGGCATCCGGACGTCCACCACGCACAGGTCCGGGTCCAGGTCGGCGACCAGGTTGAGTAACTCGTCCGCGTTCCCCGCCTGTCCGACGACCTCGATACCCTCGTCGGCAAGGAGCTTGGCGAGACCGGTGCGCAGCAGGACGGAGTCCTCGGCGATGACCACACGCAACATATCCACTATGCCTTCCAGGGCAGTGTGACGTGGACGACCGTCGGACCGCCGAACGGACTGGAGAGCACGAGGTGTCCGTCCACCGCATGGATCCTGTCACGCAGACCGCGGATACCCGAGCCCCGGTCGGGGTCGACTCCGCCGATTCCGTCGTCCCTGACCGTGAGCCGGAGCAGGTCGTCCTCCCGGAAGATCTTCACCGATGCACCGTCCGCGCCGGCATGCTTGGCGATGTTGGTGAGCAGCTCGGAGACTACGTAGTAGGCGACTGCTTCGGCGCGGGAGGACGGACGCTCGGGCAGTTGCACCATGAGTTCGACAGGGACCGGGCACCGGGCTGCCACCGCTGCCAGAGCGGGCTCCATGCCCTGCTCGGTGAGGATGGACGGATGCAGACCACGAGTGACATCACGCAACTCCTGCATGGCGGCCTTGGCCTCCTCGTGCGCGGTCACCAGCAGGCGTCGAGCCTTTTCCGGGTCCTGATCGAATCGGGACTTGGCCCTGCCCAGGCTCATCGCGACCGACAACAGCCGCTGCTGTGCACCGTCGTGAAGGTCGCGCTCGATGCGCTGTCGCTCCTGCTCGGCGGCGTCGACCATACGCGAGCGGCTGTCCTCCAGGTCCATCATCCGTCGGACAAGATGGTCCACCCGGTTGGCGCCGAGCATACGGATGGCCAGATCGGACTCGGCTCGGGCGAGAGGGCGCCCGAGCAGCACTCCGGTGAGCAGCAGTGCCAGACCGGTGACCGCCGAGGACGCCGAACCCCACAGGGTGCCGATGTCGGCGTCGAGCACGGCGGCTCCGTCGGGCAGTACCAGCGCCACCAGCGGAAGCAGGGTGAGCATCACACCTGCCGCGAGTATCGTCAGCATGAGCCCGCCCGCACCCAGAGACCACAAAAACATCACACCGGTGTAGGACAGCTCACGCCAGGCACGCCGGCGGAAGAGCCGGCCCAGACGTTCCCGCCAGCCAATGCTGGGCTCGGCGACCGGCATGTCGATGTCCAAATCCCGCAGGAAATACAGCCGCTGACGGTCCAGCCGGGAGATCCAGCCGGCCGTCAGCATGGCCAGAGGCAACAGCGGCAGACCGATCAGGAGCAGTGGAGTCAGGGCCACGCCCGTCAGGAGCAGCACGACGGGTACGCAGTACAGCGGCAACATTGCCAGTGTGGTCAGGAGCTGCAGGAGGTCGTCGCGTGCGCTCCGAGCGAGCAGACGCTGAGCGACACGGCGTATCGCTGCCCCCGTCCTCGGTGGTCTCCACCTCATGGCACTCCTGCTCTCGGCTCGTCGTATCAGAATGCTAGATGTGCGACTTCGGCCTTTCCGAGCGTGCGGACATCCCCTTCGACGGTAGTGCCAGCACTACTCCCGAAGAGGTGATCGCACGCCCGACGGTGAAGTGCACCGCTGCGTAGCGTCAAGGCCGTCCCCTACGAGGAGCCCTGACGATGTCCTTCACCGAAGACAAACACACCGCGAGCCGGCGGTCCGGGCCGCCGGGTGCGGAACCGACACCGCGTGGACTCGTGGAGAGAACAGCCGCATGGAGCATGGCCCATCGGAAGCTGACCCTGCTGTTATGGATCGCGGTCGTTGTTCTGGCGTATGCGGCGAGTACGGTGAGCGGGGTCCGGGAGCAGGAGGATGCCGACGGTCTCACCGGGCAGTCAGCGGTTGCCGAACGAATGCTGGACGACGCGGACTTTGCGGACGACGGCATCGAACGCGTGTTGCTCCAGGCCCGCAGCGGCAAGCTAGCCGCCGCCACCGCCGACGAGGTAGTGGCCTCGCTGCGCGAACGGTACAAGACTGTGGACGCGGTAGCCGCGGTCGGCGAGCCCGTCACCTCCGAGGACGGTCGCAGTGTGCTGGTGCCGGTGACTCTCGACCTGGGCACCGGCGACGACAAGAAGAAACCCAAGAGCGTCGTCGGCCCGATGCTGAAGGCGACGGAAGCGGAGCAGCAAGCCCGTACCGACCTACGCATCGAACAACTCGGAAAGGGTTCTGTCACCAAGGAGTTGAGCCAGAAGCTCGGCGCCGACTTTCGGCGGGCGGAGTTCATCAGCGTTCCGCTGACACTGATCATCCTGCTTGTAGCCTTCGGCGCACTGCTCGCGGCGGGACTGCCGGTGCTGCTCGGCATCACCTCGGTGGTCTTCGCACTCGGGCTGGCGGGCGTGACCTCGCTACTGGTGCCCGTGGACGCCAATCAAGCCAGCCTGATCCTGTTGATGGGGCTCGCGGTCGGTGTCGACTACTCGCTCTTCTACATCCGGCGTCAGCGCGAGGAGCGGGCGCTGGGCAAATCCCCCGATGCGGCATTGCGTATCGCCGCGGCGACCTCGGGACGTGCCGTCCTGGTCTCGGGTCTGACGGTGGCCTTTGCCATGGCCGGCATGTTCCTCTCCGGAAACATGCTGTTCTACTCGCTCGCCCTGGGCACGATCCTGGTGGTCCTGGTGGCCGTTCTCGGTTCTCTCACGGTTCTGCCGGCCGCGCTCGCGGGGCTGGGCGACAAGATCGACCGGCCGCGGATCCCACTGCTGCGGCGGCGTACCGTCATACGAGGTGAGAGCAGGCTGTGGGCCGCCGTACTCCGTCCCGTCCTCAAGGCACCGGGAGTGTCGCTGCTGGTCGGAGTGGTGGCCATGCTGGCTCTGGCCGCACCCGCCCTTGGCATGAAGCTGAAGATGCCCGGCGACGAGGACCTGCCGCGCTCGTACACGGTCATGCAAATCTACGACCGGGTGGTCGAAGCGTTCCCGACCGAGGGAACGGCGCACGCCGTAGCGGTCGAGGCCGGCAAGGGGCAGTCCGGCGAAGTGGCACGGTTGCTGACGGTCCTGCACGAGGACGCCATGGCAACCGGAGAGTTCGCGCGGTCCACGAAGCCGGATATCGCACTGTCGAAGGACGGCACAGTGTCCCGCCTCGAACTGCACGTCAAGGGCGACGCGGGGGGATCGGAGGCGAAGCGGACGCTGGAGCTGCTGCGCAGTGAACTCGCGCCGAAGGCGTTGGAAGGAGCCGACGTCGGCAAGTGGGCCGTCGGAGGTGAGACGGCCTTCTCGACCGACTTCTCGGACACTCTGAAGGACCGCCTGCCCTTGGTGATCGGATTCGTCACCGCGCTCTGCTTCGGCGTCATGCTGCTGGCCTTCCGTTCTGTGGCCCTGGCTCTGCTGACCGCCGTGCTCAATGTGCTGTCCGTAGCTGCTGCCTACGGCGTTCTCGTGCTGGTCTTCCAAGGCGAATGGGCCGAGGACCTGCTGGGGTTCGACTCAAATGGAGCGGTGGTTTCCTGGCTCCCGCTTATTCTGTTCGTAGTTCTCTACGGGCTGTCGATGGACTATCACGTCTTCGTTCTGAGCAGGGTGCGCGAGGGGGTCGGACTGGGAGGCTCCACACAGGCGGCCGTTCGGCACGGCATCCTCACGTCCGCGGGCGTGGTCACCACCGCGGCTGTGATCATGGTTGCCGTCTTCGCGGTCTTCGCGACGCTGTCGACCTTGGACATGAAGCAGCTGGGTGTAGGACTTGCCGTGGCCATCCTCCTCGACGCCACCTTGATCCGCGGTGTGCTGCTGCCAGCCGCTCTTGTCCTGCTGGGCAAGAGGGCCTGGCCCGGGTCACGGTCCGCGCGGCAGAACCCGACCGTCTCCCACGAGTGATCAGCTCCCGCAGGGAGAGCAGGGGCCCCCTCTCACTCTCTCTTCCCGCGCCGGGCGGCCAGCGAGCGAAGGAGATTGCCTGTATGGGTGGGTGGGCCGCGGTTCCCTCCGGTCTGGTGGTGCGGTCCGGGGAGCTCCATGTGTTCAGGACTCGCCTGGATTCCTCCGGCCGGGCCGCCGGCGAGGCGGTTGATCTGGTCAGTGAGGAGGAACGGGCCATGGCCGAGGCGCTGGACCGTCCCGGCGACGGACGAGCCTTCCTCTGCGCGCGTGCCACGACTCGCCGGGTGCTCGGCTGGGTGCTCGGGCGGAGTCCGGCCGGGGTCGAGTTCTGCCGCTCGGAGCACGGCAGGCTCGCTCTGGTGGACCGGGAGGTCTCCTTCAGTGTGGCGTACGGAGGCGGCCAGCAACTGATCGCCTTATCGCCCACGGGGTCCGTCGGTGTCGATGTCCAGGACGGCGATGTGACATACGGCGACAACCTTCTACTGGCCCTGACGCGTTGGGAGCGGCAGCTGCTTCGACGGCTGTCCCCGTCCGCGCGGCAGATGTTCTTCCTCGGCCTGTGGACTCGCAAGGAGGCTGTCCTGCGGGCTGTCGGATATGGATTCCGGGTGCCACCGGACGAGATCGACGTGCTGCTGGACGACGGCGAGGGCGTCGTTGCGGTGCCGCTGCCCGACGGCGCCGGAGTCGCCGAGGTGCATGTCCGTGATCTGCCGACCGGGCGGGGGGCCGTGGCCGCCGTCGCGACCACCGGCCCCGTGACCGAACTGCACACCTGGAAGTTCAACCCTGCGGTAGGTGTTGTGCCCCTGCACTCCTGCTGACCGGACCGGGTCCACATCCCCCGAGGTCTGGGTCGGTCAGCAGGAAGCGCCGGGCGGCTCCTCTCTAGGGGCCGCCCGGCGTGAGGAGTTCACTCAACTGGCGCCAGGCCTCGGATGACTTCCGGTACGCTCCGGCCTGCTCCAGAGCCTCGGCCGCTTGCCGATAGCTGTCCCGGGCTGCCGCAGCGTTCCCGGCGAGGGAATGCGCCTTGGCCGACAGGAGACGACACTGCCCGAGTTTCGCCAAGGGCACTTCGCCGTCCTGACCGCAAACCCGGTCCGTCAGTTTCAGAACCTGCTCGGGGTGCCCCTGGCGCAGCGCCAGCTGGGCTTCGGCCAGCATGAGGTCGGTGACATCGTCGGCGCTGCCGACGAGTTCGACGGCTTGACGGGCCTTGGCCAACAGACCCTCCGCGCTCAGTAGGGCGTCGCCGGAGGGGTCATGCTCAAGGCGGAGTGCCGCAGAGACCCGGCACAGCCGAGCCCAGGCCACCAGGTTCACATCGGGACGCAGACAGGCGAAGCCCTGCTCGTGCAGTCTGGCCCCGTCCTGCGGCAGCCCGCACAGAAACCGTGTGCTGCCCACCGCCCAGTAGACCTTGCCCCGCAGCTGGCGGGACGGGATGGCCTCGGCGACCTCCTGCAGTGTGTCGGCGAGCCCGGCGGCGTTCTCCAGCTCGCCGCTGTCGGCGTATGCGTTGAGGAGCGCCAGCATGGCGTTCACCCGCTCGTGAGTGCTCGGTGGCAGGGTTACGATGTCCGAGGCTGCTGCCTCCGCGACCCGGAGGGCTTCTCCCAGTCGCCCTTGGCGACGGAGATTCTCGGCGAGCGCGGTGGCGACCCGTGCCGCGAGGCGAGGGGTCTCCTGTGACAGAGAGGTCTCGGCGAGGCTGGACAGGACGGCGTGCTCTTCGTCGGTCCGCCCCAACTCCTGTAGAACCTCGGCGAGGACCCAGGCGGCCTCCCAGAGGAGATCCTCTTCGCTGTGACCGGCGCCCTCCGCGACGATTCTGCGCAGGAGATCCGCGGTTTCCATCAGTTCACCGTCTTTGCGCAAAGAGCCCGCTGTGAGCAGCTGACTGGCCACGTCGAGCCGCTGACTACGGTGCTCCCGCCGGCCCTCCTCGGAATCGGGGCTGGTCAGTGTCTCCAGAGACACTTCGAGGCGGCGAGCGAAGAGGGAGGCTATGAGGTCGTTGGGTGACCGCCCCCCGCTCTCCACCCGGGAGACGTAGCTGGCCGACACATCGTCGCCGGCCAGCTCCCCCTGAGACAGGCCGCGCTGGAGCCGTAGTCGCCGCAGTCGGCGCCCGAATCCGGGCTGTTCGATCATCATGGTCCTTCGGGATCGCCCTGGCGTGCCGGGGCGGGCGGGCGGGCGGCTGCCCTGTGATGCGGCCGCCCGGGGCCCTCGGTGATGCCGTGGAAACGTCAGTGGCACCGATTGTGCGGGCAGCCTAGGGCGCGGTTGACAGAGCTGTCGAATCCATGCCCCGAAGGCTATCTGCGCGTAATCACCGAACCAGTCTCCGCAGGTCAAACCCGTACGGCAAGACCCTTGTCAAGTTTCGCTTGAAGCGTGACTGGATCCGTGCATAGTGTTGTGACGAGCGTGACGAATCGGTGTCAAAGTCTGTGACAAATCATGGGGGAATTGTGCGAGCAGACGTGCACTGCGGTGAACCCGTCCGGGCCAACGGGGGAGTGGCCGGAGACGAAGCCGGCACACAGTACGAGACTCCGCTCACCGTGGGGCAGGCATCTCTCCTGTTTCTCCACGATCTGGCTCCCGACTCCCCCGCGTACCACATCGCCGTATGCGTAACGGTGGATGAACGGCTGGACACCGAGAGGCTTCGCCGCTCCTGGGGTGCCGTGTGTGTCCGCCATCCGGGGCTCACCGGGGTGGTCGTTCCCCGGGCCGAGGGCTTTGTGCAGCGCCGGCACGGCGCCGAGGCGCCCTTTGTCGTGCGGGAGACGCCGGACGCGGGTGTCCAGCGGTTACGTGCACTGGCCCATCGCGACTACCAGCGCCCCTTCGCGCTCGATCGTGAGGCTCCGGCCCGGCTCTTCGTGTATCAGGACACCGCGGCCACCACTCTCCATCTGGTCCTGCACCATATCGCCGGTGATATGAGCTCCCTCTCCCTGGTCGTCGAGGACCTGCTCACGGCGTACGGCTCGGAGGCGGACGGCGCACCGGGACTGCCGACTGCCGTCGACCACTCCTACGCCCGTCATGTCGCGGCCGAGCAGGCGTTCCTCGACGGCCCCCGATCGCAGAAGTCGCGCCGGTACTGGGAAGAACGGCTCACCGATTGCCGGTTCGCCCTCGATCTGCCGGGCATGACTGCGCCCCGTCCGGTGGTCGATCCTGAGGCGCCGGCCCATATCCGCTTCCATCTGGATGCGCCTACCACCGCCCGCATCGGGGTTCTGGCCGAAACTTGCCGCAGCACCACCGCCACCGTGCTGCTGGCCGCATTCAACGTCCTACTGCACAAACTCACCGACTGCGACGACATCGTCGTCGGCTTCCCTGTCGAGGGCCGCAGAACATCCTTCAAGCGTACTGTCGGCCACTTCGCGAATGCTGTACTGCTGCGCACCACCGTGACTGCCGAGTCCACCTTCGATGCGGTCCTCGACGCCACCCGCACCGCCCATATCGACGCTGTACGGCACCGGGCGCTGCCCATCCCGACCGTTCTCGGACGTCTGACACCGGGATCGGCCCTGTCGGGAGAGTCGCTTTACCAGGTGAGCTTCCAGTTCGAGTCGGACCGGCTCGCCGACGGCACCAGGGCGGTCCTCGGGGGCCTCGGCAGCATCCGCTTCGCCGGCTTCGACACGGTGCCCGTACCGGTACGTCAGCAGGTCGGACAGTTTCCGCTGCGGTTGCAGGCCGGTGAGATCGACGGAGAGGTACATGGTGTCCTCCACTTCGACCCGGCCCGGTTCGACCCCCGGACCGTCGCCGGTTACGCCCGGCTGTTCGAAACCGTGGTCGCGGAGGCCGTGACCGACCCGACCCTGACCGCCGATCGCCTCGGTGCCGATGCCGACACCGCCTTGCGCTGGTCGGGAGCCGGAGTAGACGGAGTGGGCGACGGCACCCCGGTGCACCGGGCGGTCGTCGCCCACGCGCTGAGCACACCGGACGAGATCGCTCTGATCGACGGTGCGCGAGCATGGACCTACGGAGAGCTGGAGCGGGCCTCGGCCGTGGTGGCCCGGCGCCTGCGCCGGTCGGGGGTGGGGCCGGAGTCCGTGGTGGGCCTGTGCCTGCCCCGCGGAGCCCGGGCAGCAATCGCCATACTGGCGGTCCTGCGTGCCGGCGGTGCCTGGCTCGCCCTCGACCCTTCCTATCCGGCCGGACGACTGCAGGTGATGGCGGACGAGGCCCGCTGCACTGCAGTTGTCACGGGTACGGCTCTGCGCGAGCTCACGGCCGGCCTCGTCCCCGGGCACACACCCATCCTGGATATCGACGGGCTCGACCTCGGTGCCGAGGTCGACCGGTCCGGTCTGGACCTGGCGCACCCGGATGATCTGGCGTATCTCGTCTTCACCTCGGGGTCCAC
>NZ_JBSFNQ010000158.1:0-9585 GCF_053981115.1 Streptomyces sp. NPDC003691
GCCGAAGGCCAGCCAGATGACGCCGTAGCCCGCCGCGGCGACCGCCGCGGCCGCGGGCATGGTGATGAACCAGCCGCGCGCCGGAACCCGCTCGCGGGCGGGCGCCCGGCGGGACTGCCGCCCGGCCGGTGAGCCGCCCGGGAGCCCTCGTACCCGTGAGGACGGCTCGATGCCGTGGACCGGCACCACGGAGCCGGGGGCGGTGGCATGCGTACGCGTGCGGACGGCCCCGGCTTTCGGCTCGGCCACCGGACCGGCGACGTCCCGGGCGGGTGCGGGTGCGGACGGCAACCAGGCCCCCCGGGGCGGTGTGTCCGGCGACGCCGTGCGGCGGCGCGGGTACGGACGGCCCGATGCCCTGGACGAGTTCCATGGTCCGGGGCGGCCCGGGAGGCGGCGGGCGGCCGCTGGCGGACGGGACCGTACCCCGCCCCCGACCCCGCCCCGCCCTCCCGCGCCGGAGGCGGCTCAGCGCTCCCCGCCCAGTCCCGCCTCCCGGGCCCGGACGATCGCCTCGGCCCGGCTGGCGGTACGGAGCTTGGCCAGGACGGCGGAGACATGGTTCCGTACGGTCTTCGGGCTGACCGTGAGACGGCGGGCGATCGTCCCGTTGTCGAGGCCGCGGGCGACCAGGTCCAGCACCTCGTGCTCCCGGGGCGTCAGCCCCCACAGCACCGGTGCGGGACGGCCCCCGCAGCTGCCCGAGACCCGGGCGACGACGCCCCCGCCGACGCCCGCCCCGAGCAGGATCTCGCCGTTGGCCACCGCCCGTACCGCGCGCTCCAGCTCGGCCCGCCCGGCGCCCTTGAGGAGGTAGCCGCGCGCGCCCGTCCGCAGGGAGGCGATCACGGAATCGTCGTCGTCGGCCACGGTCACGACCAGGACGGCGGGCTGGGGCCGCAGCCGCAGCAGCCGCCGGGCCGCTTCGACTCCGGAGCCGCCGCCGGGTCCGGGGCGCAGATCCGTCACCACCACCCGCGGCCGGTGCCGCTCCACCGCCGCGACTGCCTCGTCGGCGGTTGCCGTCTCGGCCACCACCGAAAGCCCGGGCACCGAGTCGAGCAGTGCCGTCAGTCCCGTCCTGAAGACCGGATCGCCGTCCATGACGACGACGGTGACCTCCGCCGTTGCTGTGCCGTCCATCGTGCTCCCCCCGTCAGGGCGAACCCGCCGCGCGGGGCCGGGCCCGGCGGGGCGCAGCCTGAGGGAGCGCTCGCCGCGGGCCCGGCCCCGTCGAGGAGCGGGTTCCCTTTCGTCCCGGTACGGCGGGCGCCGTCCGGGCCACGGAGGAGGTTCTCAGAGACTCCCGAGCCGTCGTACCCCAGAAAACTGGGGCCTTGTACGGGAGGAGAATCCCGGTTCGCCGCCACCGGGTCGGCGGTGGCGGCCGGCGGAGGGGGATACGGCCGGATCAGGAACGCGACTCGCCGCTCCCGGCGGCGCGCTTGGCGTCCTGCTGCTTGCGGAGCTCCTTGAGGCGCTCCGACTCCTTGCGGACCTCGGCCTGGGTGGCGCGCTCGCGCACCAGCCACTCCGGGGCGTCCTTGCGGAGTGCGTCGATCTGGTCGGTGGTCAGGGGGTCGGTGATCCCGCCGCGCGCGAGCCCCGAGATGGAGATCCCGAGCCGGGCGGCGACCACCGGACGCGGATGCGGACCGTCACGGCGCAGGTCCCGCAGCCACGCGGGCGGGTCGGCCTGGAGCGCGTTCAGCTCGTCGCGGGAAACAACCCCCTCCTGGAACTCGGCGGGGGTGGCTTCGAGGTACACACCCAGCTTCTTCGCCGCCGTGGCGGGCTTCATGGTCTGGGGGCTCTGGTGCGACGTCATGCGGCCAAGGATATCGAGTACGGCCGGGCCCGCCGACCACGCACGGTAATCTGGGCATGTGACAGCCTCGGAGACAGTTGCTGAGTCCTCTGCGAATCCCGTGTTCCGGCTCGCCTGCGTTCCGGGGGCGACACCGGCCAAATGGGTGCGCATCTGGCGCGAGCGGCTGCCCGACGTTCCCCTGGAGCTGGTCCAGGCACCGGCGGCGGAGGCCGCCGTGCTGCTGCGCGACGGGGGAGCGGACGCGGGTCTGCTCCGGCTGCCGGTGGACCGTACGGTCTTCAGCGCGATCCCCCTCTACACCGAGACCACGGTGGTGATCGTGCCGAAGGACCATGTGATCGCGGCCGTGGAAGAGGTGTCCGGGGCCGAGCTGGCGGACGACATCCTGCTGCACCCCCTCGACGACACCCTCGACTGGGAGGCCCCGCCGGGCCGCCCGGCCCTGGAGCGCCCGGCGACGACGGCGGACGCCGTCGAGCTGGTGGCCGCCGGGGTGGGGCTGCTGGTGGTCCCGCAGTCGCTGGCCCGGCTGCACCACCGCCGGGATCTGACGTACCGGCCCGTCGTGGACGCCCCGCAGTCCACGGTCGCCCTCTGCTGGCGC
This sequence comes from Streptomyces sp. NPDC003691, assembly GCF_053981115.1. Classification (NCBI taxonomy): domain Bacteria; kingdom Bacillati; phylum Actinomycetota; class Actinomycetes; order Kitasatosporales; family Streptomycetaceae; genus Streptomyces; species Streptomyces sp. NPDC003691. Next base: position 2,436 of record NZ_JBSFNQ010000158.1, read on the forward strand.
GAGGACGCGACCACGGACCTGGTCGAGGATCTGATCGGGATCGTCCGGGGGCGCACGGTCAACAGCAGCCGGGGCCGCCGTCCCGAGACGGAGCAGCAGAAGAGCAAGCCGGCCGCGGCGGGCGGCCGGGGCGCGAAGAGCGGAAAGAGCGGGAGCGGAGCCAAGGGCGGGGGCGGCGGGAAGCCGGCCGCCGGGCAGGGGGCGCGCCGCGCCGGCGCCCAGGGCGGCCGCGGTACCGCCAAGCCGGCCCGCGGCAGGCCCCGCCGCCGCGGCTGAACCGCGCCTCCGCTCCGGGCCGTCGGCCCGGAGTACGGCCCGTCCGCCGCCCGGGAACGGTGTCGGTACCCCCGGCTAACCTGTCGGCCATGGACTGGTCCGAACAGGTGGCGGGGTTGCGGCGCTGGACGAGCAACGGGGTACGGGCGCCGCACAAGCCGCTCCTTCTGCTGTACGCGCTCGGCAGCCACCAGCGGGACGCCGGTGCCGCCCTGCGGTACAGCGCGGTCGAGGAGGATCTGAAGCGGCTGCTCGCCGAGTACGGTCCGGCCCGCCCGACGACCCCGGCGTACCCCTTCCACCATCTGGTCTCGGACGGGGTCTGGGAGGTCACCACCGACCGCGGGCCGGGGAGTCCGGGCAGCGGGGTGGGGGTGCTCCGGTCCAGCGGCGCCACCGGCAGGCTGGTGCCGGGGCTGAGGGCCGATCTCGCCGCGGACCCGTCGCTGCTGGGCCGGCTGGTCGGGGTGCTGCTGGACACCCACTTCCCGCCGTCCCTCCACACCGACCTGTGCGAGGCCGTCGGCCTCGACCCCGACCGCTCCTGGCCCTGGGCGGCCGGTCCGGCGGCGGCCCGCAGGCAGCGGGACCGGCGCATGCGTGAACTGGTGCTCACGGCCTACGAGTTCCAGTGCGCCTTCTGCGGCTACGACGGCATGCTCGGCGCAAGGGCGGTCGGGCTGGAGGCCGCGCATGTGCGCTGGTGGTCGCACGACGGCCCGGACCGGGTCGACAACGGCCTCTGTCTCTGCTCGCTCCACCACAAGCTCTTCGACAAGGGCGTTCTGGGTGTCGGCCCGGATCTCCGCATCCTGGTCTCCCGCCGCTTCGTCGGCCGTGGTGAGACCAGCCGCAGCCAGGTGCTCGCCCTCGCGGGCCGCCCGGTCGGCGGCCCGCAGCCGGGTGTGCCGCCGGTCGCGGACGAGCATCGCGAATGGCATGTCCGCCAGGTCTTCCAGGGCGAGCCCCGACTGCCCTCGGCCCCGGTCCCGGCCGGGTGATCCGCACCCCGGGACCGCACCCCGCCGCCCGCATTCCGGACAGGGGCCCGGAGCGGATACGGTCTAGGGGACGGATGCCGTCGGGGTGCGTTCGGCGTCCTGCCCGGTTCCGGCGCCCGGAGTTCCGTTCCCCCGGCCTCGCGGGACGATCCGCAGATGCCAGGCAGCCGCGTAGAGCAGCAGCCCCCCGCCGAGCCATGAGCCCGCCCCCTTCGCCGCATGCGTCCCCAGGTCCTGGGCGGTCTCGGGCCATGGGACCGTCGCCGTCCGGCTGGGATAGGTCTCGCTGAGACCGTCGTTGCTGACGATGGGGCGGCTGTAGTCGTAGACCAACTCCGTGCGATAGGAGTCGAAGTCGTCGGTGTTCACGAAGGCCCCGACCGCCGCGGCCAGCGCCAGGGCCGCGGTGACGCCCCACCGGACGGCCCGCGGCGGCCGGGTGCGGGCGGCCGCGGGAGCCGCGGGGGCGGTACGGCGGCGGCGTACGAAGTGGACGGCCAGCGCCACCAGCCCGGCCACCGTGCTCAGATGCTGGAGCACCCGGGCCACGGTCAGGCCGCCCGGTACCGGATCACGGAGCAACTCCACCCGGGTCACGACGTATCCGTCGACATGGGTGAACGAGTCCCAGACCACATGGGTGGCAATACCGATCAGTGCCGACAGCACCAGCCACATCGCGATCCGGGCCCGGTCCGCGGCGCCGGACGGCCGGGGGACGGGTGTCCCGTGGGCGGGGAGCGGTGGCAGCAGCGCGGCCGCCGGGGCACGCAGCAGGTAGTAGGCGGCGGTCAGGCCGAGCGCGAGCGGCAGGGCCACGGTCGGCAGATCGGTGAGGGTGTGGGTGGCGGTGGCGTTGAAGTACGGCTCGTACCAGACGGCGGTGGTGGGCTGGAAGGGCAGGTTCCCTATGAAGTAGGGGATATCGGGCGCCATCGCGCCCGCCACCAGGGCCGACGGTACGAACGGGCGGCGGAGCAGCGGGAGGACGGCGGCCGGATGGGAGAGCGTGAACGGCACTGCGGGGCACCCCTTAGCGCGGACGGATCCGGTGCGGGCGGCGAGTTCCGGGGCCGCCGGGCAGGGTGTGCCGGAGGCAGCCGTCGGCAACGGCTGCCCGGACGACGCACCGGATAACAGTACGTCGTGAAGGGTATTCCGTTGGAGTGACTATGTCGAGCGCGGAGTGCCCCGCGCTGTTCCCGTTTCGCTTGTTTTCCGTCGTCCGTTCCCTGCGGCCCTGCTCGGGGCGCTGCTCCCGGCCGGGACCGCTCAGGCGGTGGCGGCCGTACCGCCGAGCCCCAGCCGGCGCCGGGCCTCCCGGACCGCCACGGCGAGCCGCTCCGTCTCCGCGGCGAGCCGCTCCCGGCCCTGCTCGGTGAGCCCGAAGACACGGCGCGCCCGCCCGTCCACGATCTCCTCCTGGCGCACTTCGATCAGCCCCTCGGTGACCAGCCGGTCCAGCGCCCCGTACAGCGCGCCGGTCCGCGGCACCACCCGCCCGTCGGTGATCCCCTTGATCTCCCCGGCGATCGCGTATCCGTGCCGGGGCGCGTCCGCCAGGGCCGTCAGCACCAGCAGTGCCAGTTCCTGCATCGCGCGTTCGCTCATCCCCTCAGGGTATGCCGTGCCCCGGACCGGTGTTGAACCCGGCACCGGCCGCCCCGCGGCGTCGGCTCAGGACCCGTCGGCCAGGGTGACCCAGCCGGCCATGGCGGACCAGGAGCCCAGGATCTCCGCCACCTCCTCGGCGTCGGGGACCATGCCGGGGCCGAGGGTCGGGGTGGTGACGAGGAGCAGACCACCGCACTCCTCCGCCAGCTCGGCGAACCCCTCCGCGGCGGGCGCGGACCAGACCGCGAAGCCCGTCGCCACGGCCACCTCGCCGGGCGCTGTGAACGCCCGGCCGGGTCCGCCGGACCGCCGGGGCGGCAACCCCTTCCAGAGCGGCCGGAGACCGAGACCCGGGCCGAGGGCCGAACGCGACCCCAGGGTTCCGGTGGCCGACCAGCCCTCGCCGTCCCGGACCAGATGGGCGGTCTCCAGAGTGGGGTTCACCAGCAGGGCCGGGAACTGCCGTCCGCCCGCCGACACTCCGGTGCTGAAGGCGGTCCAGCTCACCCCGACGCCGGAGGCGAAGAACCGTCCGGCCGACTCGTTCCAGTGCGGGAACCGGCACACACCGAAGTGGAAGAGCCGGGCGTCCGCGTCATGGAGGGAGGTATCGACATACAGGGCGGGCACCCCGTCCGAGAGCGGATATCCGCAGTCCAGGCAGTCGCCGGACCAGAGCAGCTCCATGAGTACCCGGGCCTCCGCCTCGCCCAGCTGCTCCAGGGTGGCCCGGTCGACGGCCATCCGGCGGAGCCCGGGGGCGTCCCCGGGGGCCTCCAGAATCTCCCAGATCTGGTCGCAGCCCTGCTCACGGGCGAGCTTCCACTGCTTCCGCCCGTCCTCCACACCGCCCCAGGAGTAGGCGGCGGTGCCCGCGATGTAGTAGCCGAACGGATCGCCCAGCCTGCCCTGCCGCAGCGCCGTGTCGTAGGCCCGCGCGAGATAGACGTTCGCCTTCCTGTGGTCCTTCCTCCGCAGCAGGCTCCCGGCGTACTTGAGCGCGGCGAGCGGGATCGCACCGTCGGCCGCGATCCGCAGCGCTTCGAGCGCCTCGTCCGACTGCCACTGCCCGGCGAGCAGATCGGAGTAGTGCAGGGCGCTCGCCGGGTCACCGGCCTCGGTGCCCCACCTCCAGACGGCCTGAGCGCCCGCCGTGTCCCCGAGGGAGCTGAGGACCAGGCCGAGGGCGCCGATCGACTGCAGCTCGCCCCGTTCCACCGCGATCGTGTACCACTCCCGGGCGCCCTCGAAATCGTTCCGGCGGACGCAGAGCGATCCCATATTGTGCGCGCCCGCCGGATCGCCCAGTTCCCAGGCCCGGCGGAAGCAGTCGGCGGCGCCCTCGTAGTCCTCCGCGGCCGCGAGCAGTGCTCCCAGATTGCCCAGACCTTCGGTGTCACCGGCGTCCGCGGCGGGCCGGAGCACGTCCATGGCCACATCGCTCCGCCCGCCGAGCCGGGCCACCGCCGCCACGAGCGACCTGCGGGTGTCGTCCACGATCCGCAGGGCCTCCGTCCAGACCTCGTCCGGGACGACACCGGGCTCCGACCGGCGCGCGGTGTCGGACACCAGATAGTCGAACGGTTTCCAGGTGCCGCCGCGGGCCGGGACCAGCGGGCTCGTCACCCCGAGCACGATGCGGCCCGCCCACTCCCAGGCCGCATCCAGGCTCTCCGGCCGTAGCGCGGGACCGCCCGCCCGGTCCAGGTAGTGGCCGTGCAGCCGCTCCACCGCGTCCGGCGGGAGCGCGGTGTCGACGCCCGTACGGGCCAGGTCGACCGCGGCGGCCACCAGCGCGGCCCCGCGGGGGTTGCCGCCCGCCCGGGACGCCGACCGCCAGACCGCGAGCACCTGCGGTCCGGCCGCCAGATACTCGGCCGGACCATGGGCCGGATCGGCCCCGAGGGCCGCCGTGACCCGCGGGTCGTCGCTGGCGGCTGCGGTGTTGCGCTCCTCGTCGGTCCAGATCCGCTCCAGCACCAGACGGTGGGCCCGGCGCAGGATCCGGCCGGGGGAGGACGGCAGCCGCGGCCCGCCGCCGTGGGCACCCGCAGGGAAGCCCCGGGCATCGCCGTACTGCTCGTGGAACTCCGTCCGCAGCGTGCTGAGTACGATCGCCCGCCGGGCGGTCAGCTCGTCGAGGAGCCGGGGCGTCAGACCCTCGCTGTGGAGATAGTCGTGGAGATCGTCGAGCCAGACGACCCGCCGCTCCCCGCCGACGGCGGCCGGCAGCGCCGCCAGAGGCGCGTCCGGATCCGGTACACAGACCTCCAGTCCGCCCAGCCCGCGGCGCATGCTCTCGAAGAGCGCCCGGGACTTGCCCGCCGCGGAGTCCCCGGTGAGCAGGACCATGCCACCCGTGTCCGCCAGCGCCGCCAGGAGTTCGTCCAGCGCGCCGTCCACGCCGCGCGGAAGGTACTCCACCATCCGCGGCCGGCCGGGGGATTCGGGCACCGGATGGACGCCCCCTGCCACGGGGTCCCGGCGGCCCCGGGCGCCGCCGGGGGAGGGGCATGGGAACTGTCCAGCACCAGACGGCCGCGCAGCACGGACGAGCCCGGCTTCAGCGTGCCCACGATCTGCTCGGTGTCGAGCCGGCCGCCCTCCCGCAGCGAGATCTGCGGATAGCCGACCGCCTCGCAGCCCGTCACGGGTGCCAGCCCCGGCACCCTGCCCCACCGGACCTCCGGGAGCCCGGCCCCCGCGGCGCCGTCGACCAGCTCCCCGTCCGCCAGCAGCAGGGCGGCGTCGCACTCCTCGTCGTACCGCCGCCAGAGGACACGGCAGGGCCGGGTGCCCGTACCGCCTGGTACGACGGCGCGGGCCGGGCCCGCGCCGAGGAGGTGTGCCGAGGTGAGGACCAGCCGGGAGGTCAGCAGATAGCCGCTGCCCTGCCGCGCCGCCTGGACCACGGCGATCCGTCCGGCGGACCGAGCCGCACCGCTCCCCATCTGCCCCTCCCCCCGGCGGCCCGGATTCCGGGCCGGCCCCGCCACCCTACGCGGGCCGCTCCGGACGGTCCCGGGGCCGCGCCGGGGCTCGGCGGCTCACGGCCGTTGCCGCCGCCGGGCGGGGCCGGGCAGCGACGTGCACCGTGCGCCGTGCGCCGGGTGGCTCAGCGGCTCAGGGCGGTGGCTGTCGCCAGACGGGTCAGCTTCGCCGGATTGCTCACCGCGTACAGCTCGCTGATCCGGCCGTCCTCGACCCGGAACGCCAGCACCGCCTCCACCCCGCCGTCCCGCCGGACGAGCAGCGCCGGATGCCCGTTGACCCCGACGGTCTCCAGGGTGATTCCCCCGGCGTACTTCCGGAGCCCGCCGGACAGCAGACCGCCCACCTGGTCGGCCCCCGTGACGGGCCGCGGTATCGCCCGGGCGACGCCCCCGCCGTCGCTCAGCGCGACCACGTCCGGGGCCAGCAGGCAGATCAGCTCCTGGAGTTCACCGGTTTCGACGGCACGCCGGAAGGCGGCGAGCACGGCCCTGGTCTCACCGGGGGAGGCCGGACCGCGCGGGCGGCGGTCGGCGATCCGGACCCGGGCCCGGTGGACGGCCTGACGGACCGCCACCGGACTCTTTCCGACGGCCTCCGCGATCTCGTCGTACGGCAGCTCGAACACCTCCCGCAGCACGAACACGGCCCGCTCCGTCGGCGTCAGCATCTCCAGCACCAGCAGCATCGCCAGTGAGACGCTCTCCGCGAGTTCGGCGTCCTCGGCGACATCGGGCGCGGTGAGGATCGGCTCCGGCAGCCAGGAGCCGGTGTACGACTCCCGGCGGCGGCGCAGCGCCCGGAGCCGGTCGAGCGCCTGACGGGCGGTCATCCGGACCAGATAGGCGCGCCGGTCGCGTACCGCGCCGAGTTCCACGCCGGACCAGCGCAGCCAGGTCTCCTGGAGGACGTCCTCCGCGTCCGCGGCCGATCCGAGGATCTCGTACGCGACGGTGAAGAGCAGGTTGCGGTGGGCGACGAAGGTCTCGGTCGCCGGACCCGGACTGCCGTCCTGACTCATGCGGTAACTCCCGTTCCGGTGCGCTCGGAGGTGCTCATGGACACGACGACGGCGGGGCACCGGATGTGACACTCCGTCGTGTGACCTGAGACACGCCCTTCTGCGGGCAGCGCGCTGCCCGTGACCGGGGCGGCCGGTCACGGGCAGGGGAACGGCGGCGGAGGCGCCGGTACGAACGGACGCGACCCGCACCGGGGTCCTCGACCTCCTGGGGCCGCATGCCGGAGTGGGAGAACTTGGTGGGTAC
>NZ_JBSFNQ010000159.1:0-9393 GCF_053981115.1 Streptomyces sp. NPDC003691
CGGCCCGGCGCGCCGCCCGCGCCGCGTACGGCGGCGCCGGGAGCCGCGGCCCGTTCCCCGGTCCCCTCGGTGACCAGGAGGCCCGCGGTGGCGAGGGCTCCGATGCCCGCGGCGATACGGAGCACCGTGCGGCGGTCCGGTGGCGTCTGATCCTTCTTCATGACCAACAGCTCGCACGACGACCCGCCCGGGAGCTTGATCAACACGCGGCCCCGGAGGAAAGCACCCGATGAGAGCAGTCGAACAGGGCTGCGTTCGCACACCTGGCCCACCCCCCGGGCGGGCTGCGGGTCCGTACGTTCGAACCGCGTCTGCCGCACCCCCGCGACCGGCCCGGACACCCTTCCGCCGGGAGCCTCGGCCGATCGCCTAACCTCGGTGGTGTGACCACTCCCGGCTCTTCCCAGGCATCGTCCTTCGAACGCGGTACCGACGGCCCGAAGGTGATCGTCGCCGGTGTGGACGGATCCGGCGCCTCCCTGCGCGCCGCGGCGTACGCGGGCGGCCTGGCCCGGCGGCAGAACGCGCTGCTGGCAATCGTGTACGTCCAGCCGGTGATGCCGGCCGGAGCGGCGCTCGGGGTGCCGGTGGCGGACGCCACGGGCGAGGTCGCCGAGGAGCTGGTGGCCGAGGTGCGGGCGGCGACGGAACGGGTGCGGGGCATCTGGGACGTGCGCTGGGAGTTCCACACGTTTCCCGGGGACGCCTTCAACGGTCTGGCGCAGGCGGCCGACGATCTCAAGGCGGACGCGGTGGTCGTGGGGCTGTCGGAGTCCGCGGGGCACCGGTTCATCGGTTCGGTGGCGGTACGCCTGGTGAAGGCGGGGCGCTGGCCGGTGACGGTCGTTCCGTAGCTCCCCCGGGAACGGGAGAGTCCCCGCGGCCCGGCCCGCCGTCCGGTACGGCGGGCCCGGTGGTCCCCGATGGTCCCGGCCGCGTGCCGGTCAGCGGGCCGCGGTCAGTCCGTCCTTCGCGGCGCCCCGGCTCAGGACCGCCTCGGAGACGGTGTCCAGGATCGCGCGGTAGTCGTCGCGGCCGGGGTCCTCGGCGAGGGCGGCCGCGAGGTCGACGACGCGCCCCGAGCCGGTGTCGTACCACTGGGGTACGAACTCGGCACGGGTCACCGCCCAGCGGCCGCCGGGCGCCGCGGGCGGGCTGAAGGTGAAGCGTCCGATGGAGCCCATGTTGCCGCGGTGGTCCCGGGCGCCCGAGTAGTCGAACATCGGGCCCGCGATCTGGTCGCCCATTCCGTAGATCACCCAGACTCCGTTGACCTTCTCGTACGCCTGGGGGACATGGGCGTGGGTACCGAGGACGAGGTCGATGTCGGGGCGGCCGCCGGTGGTGGCGGCGGTGAGGCTCTTCGCCAGGGCGAGCTGCTGTTCGTCGGGGGCGGTCTGCCATTCGGTGCCCCAGTGCAGGCTGAGGACGACGATATCGGCGCCGGCCCGGCGGGCGGCGCGGGCGTCGGCGACGATCCGCTGTTCGTCGATGAGCCGGACCGCCCAGGGCTGCCCTTCGGGCGCTTCCAGTCCGTTGGTGCCGTAGGTGTAGGCGAGGTGCGCGATCTCGGCGCCGCCCGCCCGCAGTCTGCCGGGGCGCTCGGCCTCCTGTGCCGTCCGGGCGGAGCCGTGGTGCACCAGGCCCGCGGTGTCCATGGCGTCGAGGGTGCGGCGGATGCCGTCGGCGCCGTCGTCCAGGGAGTGGTTCGAGGCGGTGGAGCAGGCGTCGTAGCCGGTGGCGGCGAGCCCCCGGGCGATCTGCGGCGGCGAGGTGAAGGCCGGGTAGCCCCGGTAGTCGCCGTCGGCGCCGTACACGGTCTCCATATGACAGATCGCCAGATCGGCGGTGGAGACGACGGGCCGGACCGCGGCCAGCATGGGCCGGAAGTCGTAGCCCTCGGCGGAGTCCGCGGCGTCGTAGCGGGCCTGCGCGATGACGGAGTCGTGCGGGAGGACGTCTCCGCTGGCGACGAGGGTGAAGGCGCGGACGGCGGCCGGACCCCCGGCCGCGGACGGCGACGAGCCGGCCGGTTCGGGTGGCCGGACCGGACCGGGGGCGGCGCAGGCCGTCACTCCGGCAGCCAGCAGCAGAACGGCGAGCACCGGGGGGCCGTACCGCCCGGCCGCACCGCCGCGCCGGGCCGCGTTCCCGCCGCTTCCGCCGCTTCCGCTGTTCCCGTCGCCCCTGCCGCTTCCGTGGAATTCGCCGCTCCCGCCGCTGCCGCCCTCGCGGTGTTCGCGGTGTTCGTGATGCTCAAGGTGTTCGCGGTGTTCGTGGTTCCGGTGCCGTCGCATGCGCCGCTCCCAACCCGTGCGGGCACGGCCGTGCCCGTAGGAGGTTCCTGCCGGTATGACTATCGGACTACCGAATGCACAGGGTGGTCCGCCGGAACGCAAGCGACACGGCGGGAAGCACGGCCGCCGTCACCTCATCGGCGGCACCCGGGCCCGGGGCCGCCTCCGCGCGCCGGACGCCGGAGGGCGGCGGGAACGAGCACCCGCGCCCCCTCCGTACGCCGGGCGCCGCCGGGCCGCCGGGCCTTCCGGACGCCGCCGTTCACCGCCCGCCGCACCGGTGGGCCGGATCCGGCCGCCCGTTCGTCGCACCACTCGTCGCCGAGGTCGACCGCTTGCCGACGGACCGCGGCGAACCGGCTGCTCCGGCCGCCCCGCATGGGGTCCCATACCGCCACGGCCCCTGACCGGCAGCTGTCTGCCGGTGCCCCCGCCCGGTCCCGTACCACCCGCCACGACCGCGCCCCGGCCCGCCGCCCGGGGCGCAGGAGAAGAGGTGTTGAACCATGGCGACGGCAACCCTGACCGCTTCCGCGACCACCGACGAGGGGGCCATCGCGGACCTCCAGCGCGAACACGGCCCCGCCCTGCTGAGCTTTCTCCAGGGCCTCACCTACGGGGACCAGCAGCGCGCGGAGGACCTCCTCCAGGAGACGCTGGTCCGGGCCTGGCAGCATCCCGAGGCCTTCCAGCGGCCCTACGAGTCCATGCGCCCCTGGCTGTTCACCGTCGGGCGGCGGCTCGCCATCGATGCCCGGCGCTCCCGGCTCGCCCGGCCGGCCGAGATCGGCGACGGGGTGCTCGCCACCACACCCGATCCCGCGGACCCCACCGAGACCGCCGTCGCCCAGCTCGACGTCCGGGCCGCCGTCGGCAAACTGAGCGCGGACCACCGTGCCGTACTCGACAAGCTGTACTTCGAGGGGCTCAGCGTCAGCGAGGCCGCCGAGTCCCTGGGGATCCCGCCGGGGACGGTCAAGTCGCGGTCCCACTACGCGCTGCGCGCGCTGGCTCCGCGCCTCCCCGGGTACGCCCGGGGCGTGCGACGGCACGGAGCGTGACGGGTCGCGCACCGGGTCCGCCGTCCCCGGTGCGTGCCCCGCCGCCCCCATCACGCGCGCACCGGCCGTCCCGCGCACCCCGTATCCCCCTGTGGCCACGGCAAACGTCCCCGGAGTGCGAAACGTCACGGTGAAGTTGAGCAAAGACGCGCCGCGGGCCGTGTCACTCGGTGGAGGCTCGTCTCCGAACCGACACCGTCACCGTGTCGTCCGGAAGAAGGTGGGAGCGGTGCAGACCGAGAGTACGAACGACACCGGTGGAGAGACCCCCGATGTGCCCATGGCGTGGTTCTGCGCCGAGTACGTCGCCGACGAGATGCTGCGCGGCGGTGCTCTCGTCGACGGGGGCTCGCTGGAGTACCGGGCGGGCCGGGAGACCCTGGCCCTGACCATCTACCTCTGCGACGGCTCGGGCGAACTGGCCGGAACCCGGGCGGTGGCCAGCATCGAGGAGTGGCTGGACCGGACCTCGTACGGGCATCCGTGGCCGGAGTGGGTGGGGCGCCGGCTGGCGGCGCGCGAGGAGCGGGCCCGGACGCTCGGCGGCCCCGGTCCCGATCTCCTGCTGGCCCGCGCCTCGTGGCGCTGGCTCAGCTCGACGGAGCTGCTGACCACGGACCTCGGCGACGACGGGACACTCCAGCAGGCCGCCGGCCGGCCGGGCACCGTCGACGAGCAGACCCGGGTGTGGACCCCGGCCTGGCAGCTCGGGCTGCCGCTCGGCCATCTGGCCATCCATCTCTTCTGATCCTCCGGCGGCCCCCTCCGTCTTCCCCCCGCCCGCGCCCGGCTGCCGGCGCGGCGGACCGTCCGGTCACGGCCGGCGGCGGCCCGGTGACGAATGCACCCCGGCCCGGTACTTGGGGATCCGGACGGTGACCTTCATCCCCGCCCCGACCCCCGTCTCGATGACGAGCCCGTGCTCGTCTCCGTAGACCTGGCGCAGCCGCTCGTCGACGTTCGACAGTCCGATGCCGGACGACGCGGGCCGTTCGCCCGCGAGGATCCGGCGCAGCTCCGCCGGGTCCATGCCCACCCCGTCGTCCTCGACGGTCACCAGGGCCTCCGCGCCCGCGTCCCGGGCCGCGATGGTGATCCGGCGCTCGCCCGTGGTGTCCTCCAGGCCGTGTTTGACCGCGTTCTCCACCAGGGGCTGGAGACAGAGGAACGGCAGGGTCACCGGCAGCACCTCCGGCGCCACCTGGAGGGTCACCTTCAGCCGGTCCCCGAACCTGGCCCCGGCGAGCGCCAGATACTGCTCGATGGAGCGCAGTTCGTCCGCGAGATGGGTGAACTCGCCGTGCCGCCGGAAGGAGTAGCGGGTGAAGTCCGCGAACTCCAGCAGAAGTTCCCGGGCGCGCTCCGGGTCGGTGCGGACGAAGGAGGCGATCGCGGCGAGGGAGTTGAAGACGAAGTGCGGGGAGATCTGGGCGCGCAGGGCCCGGATCTCGGCCTCGATGAGCCGGGTGCGGGACCGGTCGAGTTCGGCGAGTTCGAGCTGTACGGAGACCCAGCGGGCCACCTCGGTCGCCGCCCGCACCAGTACGGCGGACTCCCTGGACCCATAGGCGACCAGGGTGCCCAGTACCCCGTCCTCGCCCGTCAGCGGGGCGATGACCGCCCAGCGCAGCGGGCACTCCAGCACATCGCAGCCGGTCTCCACGGTGGTGCCGCGGCCGGAGTCCAGGACCTCGGCGACCCTGGCCATCACCCGGTGCTGGTGGTGGTCGGCGCCCGCGCCGTCCCAGGCGAGTACGCGTTCCCGGTCGGTGAGGCAGAGGGCCTCGGTGCCCAGCAGCGAGCGGAGTCTGCGGGAGGCCTTGCGGGCGGTGTCCTCGGTGAGTCCGGCCCGCAGCGGCGGCGCGGCCAGCGAAGCGGTGTGCAGGGTGTGGAAGGTGGCGCGCTCCACGGGGGTGCCGAGGTCGAGGTCGGCCCGGTCGCCGCGGCGGGCGGTGAGCCGTCCGAGGACGAAGCCGGCGGCCAGCAGGACCGCTCCGGCCGTGGTCAGGGCGGCGATTCCGGTACCGGTCACGGCTTTCCTTCCCGGCCCGGGGGGCCTTCGGGTCCGTCCGGGCCGCAGGCGAGGTCCTCCGGCAGATGGAGCCGGGCGAGGGTGGCGGTGGTGGACGGCGGGATATGGCGGGGTGTGGCGAGGGAGACCAGCACCATGGTCAGGAAGCCCAGCGGTACCGACCAGACCGCGGGCCAGGCCATCAGGGCGTGCGCCCACCCCTCGGGGGCGAGTTCGGCGCGGGTGGCCATCACGGCGGTGAGGGCCGAGCCGCCGCCGACGACGAGTCCGGCGGCGGCGCCGGGCGGGGTGAGCCGGCGCCACCAGATGCCGAGGACGAGGAGCGGGCAGAAGGAGGACGCGGAGACCGCGAAGGCCAGCCCGACGGCGTCGGCGACGGGGACGTTGGTGGCGAAGACGCTGGCGGCCAGCGGGACGACCACGGCGAGTACGGCCGCCAGCCGGAACCAGCGCACTCCGCGCGCGGGTAGTACGTCCTGGGAGATCACTCCGGCGACCGCCATGGTCAGTCCGGAGGCGGTGGAGAGGAAGGCCGCGAACGCCCCGGCCGCGAGCAGGGCCCCCAGTAGATCGCCCGCGGTGCCGCCGAGTACCCGTTCCGGCAGGACCAGCACGGCGGCGTCCGCGGCACCGGTGAGGGCGAGTTCGGGGGCGTAGATCCGGCCGAGGGCGCCGTAGACCGGCGGCAGCAGATAGAACGCGCCGACCAGTCCGAGGACGACGAGGGTGGTGCGGCGGGCGGCCCGGCCGTCGGGGCTGGTGTAGAAGCGGACGGCGACGTGCGGCAGGCCCATGGTGCCGAGGAAGGTGGCGAGGATCAGCCCGTAGGTCGCGTAGAGATGGGAGCCGTCACGGCCGCCGGAGAGCGGCTGCGACCAGCTCGACGGGTCGGTTTCGGAGATCACCCGCTCGGGGACCTCGGCGCCCGCGGGCAGTCCGACGCGGGTCCCGGCGTCTATCCGGTGGGTTCCCTCACCGAGGGTGAGGTTGCCGTGGTCGTGGCGTACGCCGTCGACGGTTCCGTCGACGGTCAGCGTCAGGGGCTCGTCGAGCTCGATCCGTACGGTGTCGTCGACCGTGACGGTGGTGTGCTCGCGCAGTACGGCGGGGGCGTCGAACCGGGCCCGGGGGGCGTCGTCGGCGGCCCAGGCGGCGGCCAGGAAGAGCGCGGGCACCAGCAGCGCGGTCAGTTTGAGCCAGTACTGGAAGGCCTGGACGAAGGTGATGCTCCGCATGCCGCCGGCGGCGACCGCGCCGGTGACCACCACGGCCACCACGACCCCGCCGACCCAGTTGGGCGCCCCGGTGAGGATCTCCAGGGTGAGGCCCGCGCCCTGGAGCTGGGGCAGCAGATAGAGCCAGCCGATGCCGACGACGAACAGGGAGGCCAGTCTGCGGACGGCGGCGGACTCCAGCCGGGCCTCGGCGAAGTCGGAGAGGGTGTACGCGCCGGAGCGCCGGAGCGGGGCGGCGACCAGCGCCAGCAGCACCAGATATCCGGCCGTGTAGCCCACCGGGTACCAGAGCATCTCCGGTCCCTGGAGGAGGACGAGACCGGCGATACCGAGGAAGGAGGCGGCGGAAAGGTACTCGCCGCTGATGGCGGCGGCGTTGAGGCGGGGGCCCGCGGTGCGGGAGGCGACGTAGAAGTCGGAGGTGGTCCGGGATATCCGCAGGCCGAGCCCGCCGATCAGAACGGTGGCGGCGACGACGGCGGTCACGGCGATCACCGCGTAGGTCTGGTTCACCGGCGCCCCCGGGGCGGGGCGCCCCGGCCGTCCTGGCCGTCCCGCCGGAGCGGGCGGAGCACCCGGGGGCGCCCGGCGCCGCGCGGCGCGGTCCACGGGCCGGGTATACCGGCGGGCACCGGGGTCCGCACCGGTCAGCGGCCTTCGAGGAGCCGGAGGAAGTCGCGTTCGTTGCGCTCGGCGCGGCGGACGTACCAGCGGGCGGTCAGCCACATCACCGGATGGACGCCGAAGCCGAGCGCCGCCCAGACGAAGGGCTGCGGGGACGGCGCGCTGCCGTGGAAGGCGGAGGGCAGCGCGAACAGCAGCGGCAGGGTGCCGACGAGGAGTGCGAGGGTCCCCACGGTGTGCAGCGCGGTCCGCAGCTGGCTGCGCATCAGGGAGCGGACATAGGCGGCGCCCAGGGCGGTCTGCTCGGTGACCTCGGAACGGGCGGGCGCGTGTCCCGGGGCGCGGCGGCCGGCCCGGGGCACCCCGGTCACCACCTCGCGGCGGGGGCGCTGGTCTCCCGGCATCGTCCCCTGCTCTCTCGGTCGGGCCGCGGGCCGCACCGGATCGGCCGGTGCGGGGGTACGGCCGCACGGATGCGGCGGATCCGTCCGCGGGCCCGCCGCGGACGCACGGCAACGGGAGTCTACGCAGGATGGTTTCACCGGCGGTAGCCGTCGCCGGGCCGGGCGGAAAAGGGGCCGGCCGCCGGGGCTCTCCGGGGCCGACGGGCCTTCGGGGGCGGGCGGGGCGAACTCCGGGGTGGGCTCCGGGGCGGGCGGGTTCTCCAGGGCCGACAGGCTTTCCGGGCGGGCGGGCCGGATCCTCCGGCGCGGGCGGGTCAGCGCGCCGGGCCGGGGCCGAGGTCCTTCAGCGCGATCTCCAGCTCGACGTACGACTCCTCGGCGCGGCGGAAGGCGACCGCGAGGGCCGCCTCGGCGCGCGGGCCGGCCAGTCCGTGCGCCGACTCCTGGACGGCATACAGCACATCGGCCCACCGTCCGGCCGCGCTCTTCACGGTGCCGAGCAGGGCCTGCAGTTCACGGGCGCTGGAGGCCCGGGTTTCCGGGAGGTTCCGGAGCTCCTCCAGCAGCGCTTCGATGTCGGACATCAGACCCCTTCGCTCCCTATCGGACCAGGCTAGAACCCGTGGTGGTACCGGTGGCGGACCGGAGCGGGGCCGCTCGGTGGGCGGGTGCGGCGGGGCGGTGGACGGCGGCCGGGCGGCGACGAGCGGTCACCGCGGTCGGCCGAACGGTCGTTCCCCGCCGGGCGGACGGCGCGGCACCCCGGGCGGCCCGGTGTCGCGGGTCAGCCGCCCGCGTGGCGCATCAGCAGTTCCCGCAGATGACGGGCGTGCCGGCGGCTGACGGCCAGTTCGGCCGTGCCGACCCGGACCGTGGTGGCCCCGGCGTCGAGGCGCAGTTCGTCGATCCGGGCCAGGGCGACGAGATGGCTGCGGTGGATCCGGACGAAGCCGTGGACCGCCCACCGCTCCTCCAGCGCGGAGAGCGGTACCCGCACCAGATGGCTCCCGTCGGCGGTGTGCAGGCGGGCGTAGTCGCCCTGAGCCTCGACATAGGCGATGGAATCGACCGGGATGAACCGGGTGACACCGCCGAGTTCGACGGGGATCTGGGCGGGGCTGCTCTGCACCGGACCGGGGGCGGCAGCCGTCCCGTACGGCGGGCTGCCGGGGGCGTCCTCCGGCGGGCGGGCGTCCCGGGCCGCGCGGACCTGGTCGCAGACCCGCCGGACGGCCTCCGCCAGCCGCTCCCGGCGCACCGGCTTGAGTACGTAGTCGACGGCTTTGAGGTCGAACGCCTGGACCGCGAAGCCCTCGTGGGCGGTGACGAAGACGATGAGGGGCGGGCGGGCGAAGCGGGCCAGCACCCTGGCGACGTCGAGTCCGGTGAGCCCGGCCATATGGATGTCGAGGAAGACGACGTCCAGCCCGGCCCCGCCGTCGCCGCCGGGCTCGGGGTCCAGGGCCGCGGTGATCCGGCGGAGCGCGCCGGTGGCGTCGGTGGCGCCCTCGGCGCTGGTGACCCGGTCGTCGGAGCGGAGCAGATAGAGGAGTTCCTCCAGCGCGGGGCGTTCGTCGTCGACGGCGAGGGCTCGCAGCATGGTGGGGAGTCTATGGCCTCGCTTTCCGGTCCCGCCGTGGCCCGTCGGCCAGCACCATCACGGCGATCAGCACCGCGATATCGCCTCCGCCGCCGAGGGCGAGCATGACGGTGAGGGCCAGCACCGCGGTGAGCACCGTC
>NZ_JBSFNQ010000160.1:0-9337 GCF_053981115.1 Streptomyces sp. NPDC003691
AATCCTGTCGTCCCGACCAGCTCTTGAAGCAGGTCGCAGGCGGTATCGGAGTAATCCGGTACCGCCTTTCCGCTGTTCCCGGGAACCGGTTGGGGGCCGGGCGGTCCGGCGGCGCCTTCCGAGGAGGGGCGGACGACGAGGCCGAGGGGTGCGCGGACGGGGTTGGGGTGGGCGGTGAGGGCGGCCCCGGCACTGGAGATCTGGGGCATGTCGGGGTGGACTCCATGTCCACGTGCTCACGTGCGCGGGGGGTAGTCTGCCGGCGGGCCGTCGAGATCCAGTCGGTTGTGTCGATGTCGCAGCTGATGTGCCGGACCGGCAGCCGCCGAAAACGGTCGATGATGGCCGGCCTTGCCGTGGCTGAGACCGAGTCGGGTCGGCGGGAGTTCCCCGAGGCTTTTCCCTTCTCCTGTGGCCTGGCCGAGGAGGAGCCCGCAGACTCGGGCCGAGCCGCAGCCTGATTAGACGGACGCGCCCGGCTGCAGGGCGATGTCGACCGAACTGCCCGCGTTCAGCCCGGACCGGCTGCTGATCAACTACTGATCCGGTGAAAGTCCGGAACCATACTGGACAGCGCTGGCCCGGTCTGCGGAGTCTGAGAGAGAGGCGCCTGCGTTGCCAAGCGGGGTTCTGAGAGTCGCCCCCTCAACGTGGTTGTTCCCGTATCGATCTTCATCTACCTGTGCTCGGAGGATTTCCCGCGTGAGCTACTCGGACCCCAACAGCTCCCCAATCGAGAAGCCGCATCAATCCGACGAGGCGATTTTAGGACACCCTCGTGCGGGCGGGGACGACAAGCCCATCAGCCGCCCGCCCGGCCCCGGTGCACCGTATGGATACGACCCATTCGGGCGCCCCTACTCCAGCAAGTCCAAGACGGTGGCGGGGGTGCTCTCGATCGTCCTCGGACCGCTGGGCATTGGTCGCTTCTACACCGGGCACAACCGCATGGCCGTTGCTCAACTCGTGACGCTGGGCGGCCTGGGTGTCTGGACCCTGTTCGACGGGGTCCTGCTGCTGCTCAGCAATGACAAGACCGATGCGGAAGGGCGCACGCTCCGTGGTTGACGCCGGGTCATGACAACCGAGCGATGCCCTGCTGAACAGCCTTGTGCCGCTGCCCCGACAGGTTTGCCGTCCGAGCTCAGCCGCGTTGGTGCCTGACTCGCAATCGGCCGTGCCCCATGGTCCCGGAGATCCGGATGCGCAGCCCGTTCGCCTCGCTGTAACGCGGAGGTGTGTACGCCGGCTGCTTCCAGTCGGCGTGCAGGTCCTCCAAGTCGACCTGTGCGTCGGCTGGAACGATGATCCGAGCCCACCCGTACTGCAGATGGAGCTCGATGTCTATCACCGGGTAGTCGATGACCGCCCGTGACAGATTCAGGTACACCTTGCCCATCCCGGAGTTGATGCTGAGGTGCCGGGGGACCCGCCACCGTCCGCGTCGATGGATCAAGCCGCCGACGGCGTTCACCGTGACGCTGTGGCCGGCATCCCCGTCGGGCAGTGAGGCCAGAGCCGATGCCAGCTCGACCCGAGTCTTCGCGGTCAGCGCGGTTTGAAGGCGGCTGTCCATCTCCTCGGAGGAGATGTGCCCCTCGGCGAATGCGTCCTGTAGACGCTCAACAGCGGCGTCACGATCGACTTCGGAAATTCGTGGCGGAACGTTGTCCGGCAGGGAAGGCATGTGCCAACCATAGCGTCGGCGGTGTCGCATTCGTCCAGCGCGCCATAACCTCAACCATGCTTCCAGAGGACCTGTTTGAGCATCCCGAAGCAGTGATTCGACGCGCGGCATCAGGTCTGCGCGTGATCACGTTCCGATGGTACGCGAGCGTCGCTGCGGCCAGGTGATAGCAGGTCAGAGCATATTGACTCGCCATCTGTCAGATTTTGCTTGAGATTTGACAGTGTCCTGCATAGTGTTGTGCCGGACGCATGGCATGGCTGTCAAATTCTATGACAAGCTGCGGGGGCTGGAATGGGTGACGCGCGGTGGCGCGGAAGCGAGGACCGGCTCTCGTCTCTCCGGTCCGACGTGCTTGAACGGCTTCGTCTCCATGGCCGGTGCGGCCGCTGGAGGCCTTACCGGTAATCGGCGGAGCGGCCTTGCTGCCAGGCGAAGAAGGCCCCGAGTCCCTCTGGAACAGGAGCACACGAGAATGGTGGATCTCCTCGGTGCGAAAAGTGTGTCCGAAATCTTCGCGCTGCATGCGCATGAACGTGGCGACCGGCCGGCGATTGCGATCGTCGGCGATCCGGCGGATCCGGAATCTGCCCAGTGGCTCACCTATGCCCAACTCGACCAGGCCGCACGTGTTTTTGCAGCAGACATCCTCCGGGTATGCCCGGCCGGCTCGCGCGTTCTGCTGCTCCAGCCGACTTCGGCCGAGTTCGTCGTCTCCGTCCTCGGATGCATCTACGCAGGTCTGACTGCTGTGCCGTCCTCCCTGCCAGGCCGCTATCAACAGGACCGCAGAAGGGTGCTCGGCATCGCCAGGGATGCCGGGGTCAGTTCCGTGGTGACCACGCCCGATGAGCACAGCGAAGTCGTCGACTGGGCCGATCAGCAGGGCTTTGCCCTGCCGGTGCTCTCGGTGCAGTTCGACCCGGAACGCCGCGCCGACGATCTGAAAGTGCACGAGGCGGACCGGACAACCGTGGCTGTGCTGCAGTACACCTCCGGTTCCACGACCGATCCCAAGGGGAGCGTGGTCACCCACGGCAATCTGCTGACGAATGCGGCAACTACGGCAGCGGCCTTCCCGATGGAGGACGGCGAGAGGTTCGGCGGCTGGCTTCCGAACTATCACGACATGGGACTGATCGGGTTGATCCTGTCGCCGCTGCTGGCAGGTTGCGGCACTGCGCTGATGAGCCCCGGGGCCTTTCTGCGCCGGCCCCAGACGTGGCTGCGAATGATCGAGAACTTCAACATCGCCCTCACCGCTGCCCCGAACTTCGCATATGAACTCTGCCTCAGCAGGATCTCCGAGGACGATGTCCGCGGGCTCGACCTATCGGGCTGGAAGTTCGCCGTCAGCGGGTCCGAGCCGGTCAACGCACGCGTCCTCGATGACTTCACCCGTCGGTTCGCTCCGGCCGGATTCCGGCCCGAGACCTTCGTACCGTGCTTCGGCATGGCGGAAGCGACACTGCTCGTCTCCGCGACACCCGGACGCTCTCCTGTAGTTCTGCACTGCGATCCGGGCGCGCTGGAACGGGACCGAGTGGAACCACCCGTGGCGGGCGGCGTCGGCCGGGCCCTCGTCAGCTGTGGTGCACCGCTGGACCTGGACGTCCGGATCGTCGATCCGCGAACCCTGTCGGAATGCCCACCCGGCACCGTCGGAGAGATCTGGCTGCGCGGCCCGTCCATTGTCCAGGGCTACTGGAGCAATGCCGAGGCGACTCGAGCGGTCTTCGGTCGACGCCTCCATGAGGAGGACGGCTTTCTGCGGACCGGGGATCTCGGTGTGCTGGTCGGTGGCGAGCTGTATGTGACCGGGCGCATCAAGGAAATGATGATCATCCGAGGCCGGAACATCTATCCCCATGATGTCGAGGACGAACTGCGGCGTCACCACCAGCCGTTGCGGGACGTCGTGGGCTCGGTGGTGGCCGTTCCCACCGAGCAGGGCGACGACAGGGGCCTGGTGATCATTCATGAGGTTCGCCGCCGGGCACCCGAAGAGGAACTATCCGGACTCGGCGCCCGGATGAGGGCCACTGTCGCACGCGAATTCGGCCTGCGCGCGGATGCCGTGCTGATCGTGCGGCGCGGCGCAGTGCGGCGTACCACGAGCGGAAAGGTCCAGCGCTCCGTGATGCGCTCGCTGTATTTGCAGGGCGAGTTGCAACCGCTGTGGGCGGATGGATACGTACCTCGGGCGGAGCCGGTGGCATCCGTGGCAGGAGAGCCGAGTTGAGCACATCCGAGTTCGCGGCGATGCTCGCAGAGTGGGCGCTGCCGGGCGGTTCGTTTGATCCGGCCCTGCTCACCTCGCACGACGGGGCCGAGACCTTCCCGACCGAAGCCTGCGCAGCACTCGATCAGTGGGGGCTGTCCGGCTATTACGTACCCGTTGCGTTCGGGGGCCGGCTGGAGCGGGTCGACGAGATGCACACGCTCCTCCGCTCTGTCGCGGCACAGGACCTGACTGTCGCGGTGGCGCACGGCAAGACCTTCCTCGGGGCCGCTTCGGTGTGGGCGTCGGGGGACGTCAGGGCGGCCACCCGGGCCGCACGGTACATCAGGGCCGGCGAGGCCGTGGCCTGGGGACTGACCGAGCCGGGCGGCGGCAGCGACCTGCTCGCCGGTCGGCTGACCGCGACCCGGCAAGGGGCGGGATGGCGGCTGACCGGGTACAAATGGCCGGTGAACAACGCCACCCGCGGACGGCTGATGACCGTACTGGCGCGTACCGACCCCCAGGGCGGCCCACGTGGGTTCAGCGTATTTCTCGTCGACAAGGAAGACGTGGGTTCCGGATCCGTGCGGCCGCTGCCGAAGGTGCCGACGCACGGAATCCGTGGTGCGGACATCAGCGGGGTGGAGTTCCGGGACGCCTTTGTTCCCGGCCACGCGCTCGTCGGCACCGTAGGCGAGGGCCTTGAGCTGGTAATCAAGGCGTTGCAGTTGACAAGGATCGCGTGTGTGGCACTGTCGCTCGGTGCTGCGGATCACGGTCTGCGCCTGGCTCGGAAGTTCCTCCTCGAGCGCCGGCTGCACGGGCGGGGCCTGGCCGAACTCCCGCACGCGCGTGTCACCGCCGGACAGGCGGTGGCCCGGCTGATGCTTGCGGAGGCGGTCTCGTACACGGCGGCGCGGTCGGTTCACGAAACACCTGAGGAACTGAGCACGGTTTCCGCGGTCACCAAGGCATTGGTCCCAACTCTCGTCCAGGGGCAGTTGAGTCTTGTTGCCGAGTTGCTGGGCGCCCGTGGCTTCCTGACCGAGGTCGAAGGATACGGCGGCTTCGCCAAGGTCGAGCGTGACCACCAGATCGTGTCGATCTTCGACGGCAGCACCTGGGTGAACCGCAGCGCGCTTGCATCGAGCCTGCCTCTGCTGCGCCGCGGCCGCCGCTCGACGTCCACGGCCGACCGCCCCGTGACAGCATGGCTGGTGAAAGGGGCCGCAGCGGCGCCATTGGACCCGGTCCGGCTCAGTGTGACGGCGCGGGGTGAGTCGGTGCTGAGTGGTCTGAAGGGACTCGTGGCCCGGTTCACCGACGAGCCGTCCGGCGCAGTCGGCCGAATGGCCGTCGAACTGCTCCGTGCCGCCGACGAGGTGAACGAGTCCATCAGTGGCCTCCGTCCAACAGCCGGCCCGCCGGACACTGCTGTGATGCGGCTTGCGGAGCGCTACGAATGGTGCTTCGCCGGAGCTGCGGCGATCGCGCTGTGGCACGCCAATCCGCAACATCACTTCCGTCCCGGGTGGCACGAAGGCAGGTGGCTGCGGGGCTGTCTCGCCTTGGTCTTGAACGGTCTTGGAGTGCGTACGCCGGATGCCAATGGGGTCTTCGACGAGCTCTGCGATCACCTGCTGAGTGCTGAGGGCGCCCATGTCTCCCTGCTCGGCCCGGCTTCGGCGGTACCCGCATGAGCGCCATGACGGCCGACGCTCTCACTCGGATGGAGACGTTGGAGGACGAACTGGGCGACCCGTGGGACCCGGCCAACCCGGCGGGCTTCGCGGCCGTAGTGGCCGCCGATGAACAGGAGGAAACCCCGGAAGGCGGCAGGGCTGCGCTGGACGGCTTCGGCATCCTCGCGGAGTTCGTGCCCACCGAATTGGGCGGTCGCCTGGCACGGGTGGATCACCTCGTCGAGTTGATGCGCTCGGTATACCGACGTGATCCAAGCCTGGGGCTGGGCCACTGCTCCAGCTCGCTGCTCGGAGCCGTCAACGTGTGGACCGCGGGCTCGGCCGAGCAGCGCCGCTACACGGCCGATCTCCTGCTGGGTGGCGACAAGATCTCGTGTGCGTTCCATGAACTGGCGCACGGCAACGACATCGGCTCCGTGGAGTTCGCGGCCACATCTGTGGACGGGAGACTCGTGCTCAGCGGCCGTAAGGAGTCCATCACCAATCTGGACCGGGCCGACGCCGTGGTGTTCCTCGCCCGCACTGATCCCGGCGGGGGGCCGAGAGCCAACTCCCAGCTTCTTGTTCCGGTAGCGGCACTCGACCCGGAACGGGTCAGGTTTCTGCCCCGGTTCCGCTCGGTCGGCATGCGCGGCGTGAGGCTGGGCGGGATCACCCTGGACGACTGCTCCATCGACACGTCCACGCTGCTCGGCGACCCCGGCACCGGCATGGAGACCGTGGGTCGCGCCTTTCAGCTGACCCGCATGGCCCTCCCGGCCATGAGCACCGCGATGCTGGACACCGCCCTTCGCGTCACGTTGCACCATGTTCTCTCCCGTCGGCTTTACGGCCGCGGAGTCGCGGACATTCCGGTGGTCCGTACCACCCTGGCCAACGTGTTCGCCGATCTGCTGTTGTGCGAGGCGTTCGCGGCAGCCGCCGCCCGGTCGCTGCATGTGCAGCCGGAGCTCGGCAGCCTCTACGCACCCGCGGTGAAGTACCTTCTGGCCGGAGTGCTGCTCGACGCGGTCGAACAGCTGTCCCTTGTGATGGGGGCCGAGTTCTATCGTCGCGACGGTGACCACGCGGTGTTCCAGAAGATG
This sequence comes from Streptomyces sp. NPDC003691, assembly GCF_053981115.1. Taxonomy (NCBI): domain Bacteria; kingdom Bacillati; phylum Actinomycetota; class Actinomycetes; order Kitasatosporales; family Streptomycetaceae; genus Streptomyces; species Streptomyces sp. NPDC003691. The sequence continues at coordinate 6,700 of NZ_JBSFNQ010000160.1, forward strand.
ACCCGTGACATCAAGCCGGTCGCCTTCGGGCACATTGCACGCGCTGCCTGTCTATCCGCGATGCTGCCGCAGCTGCCCGTGCTCGCCCGCCGGGCATGGCGGGACCCCGCACCGGCTCCCACCGCCATGTTGACAGCCGAGAGCGAGTTGCCGGCCCTCGACCTGCCGGGCCTGGAGCTGACCGTGGGCCGCAGGGACGGACTCGCCGGCACACTTGCCACGGCGCTCGACGACGATATCCCCGGATCCCTCCGCCCGCTGGTAGAGGCCCGGGTGGCAGCTCTGAGCGCGGTAGCCGATGGTTGCGCGGGGCTCAGCCCCCGGGAGTTGTCGATCGCTGCCGCGGTCGAGGTACGTGACCTCGCCGCCGGGTACGCGGCGGCGCTCGCCAGCGGCGCATGCGTCGGCACCTGGCGGCACGCGGAATCCGGTGACTTCCTGGCCCGCCCGGAGTGGGCGGCTGCGGCACTCACCCGGCTCACGGGCCATGCGGCAGGCCGGCCCGAGGACGTGTCGCCGGAGGTTGAAGGGGTGCTCATCGAAGAGCTGCTGGACCGGTACGACCGCACAGCGAGCTTCGGGGTTTCGGCACGTCGCTATCGGTGACGGGACGCCCTCACACGCAATCACCGTCATTCTCGACTTATGAGGAGTAGTCGTATGGAAGAAACAGCCAAGCCGCACCCCATGTCCTCCGAAGAGCTGAAGAGCTGGCTTGCCGAGTGCGTCGGCGCATACGTGCCCGACCTGGACGGGCCGGTCGACCCCGACCAGAACCTGGGCGAGTACGGGCTCGACTCGATCGCGGTGGTCGCCTTCACGGCGGATGTGGAGGACCGGCTCGGGATCCGGGTGAATCCCACGGCGGTATGGGACCACCCGACTGTCACAGAGCTCGGCGAGTTCCTGCTGACAGAGACGGAACGGCAGCAGAAGACAACTGCCTGACAACCACTTTTCACGCCATGAGGAGAGGACTGGCCAAGATGGCTGAGCCGAGGAACGCGGCCCGCGGAGTGACCGTGACTCGCAACCCTGCCGACCGGACCGACATCGTCGCCGAGCGGGAGCTCGATGACGGGAACGGTCTGGTCGGAGCGGCCCGGACCGCTCGCGGGGCGCAGCCGGGGTGGGCGGCGTGGCCCGCGCCTCTCCGCGGCCGGGTGATGCAGAACGTCGGGCGGCTGGTGGCCACCAACAAGGAGGCGCTGGCCGCGCTGATCACCAGGGAGACGGGCAAGCCCTTCGGGGAGGCCTTGGGGGAGGTGCAGGAGGTCATCGACACCTGTGACTTCTTTCTGGGTGAGGGACGCCGTCTGTACGGTCAGACGGTGCCCAGCGAGATGCCGGACAAGCAGTTGTTCACCTACCGGAAGCCCCTGGGTACGGCAGTGGTGATCACGGCGGCGAACTTCCCGGCCGCGGTCCCTGCCTGGTACCTCGTGCCCGCTCTCCTCTGCGGTAACACGGTGGTGTGGAAGCCGTCGGAGTCCGCGGTCGCCGTCGCGGAGGCACTCTTCGAGCTGTTCCGTGTCGGCGGGGTGCCCGAGGGCGTACTGAGCCTGGTGCACGCCGACGGCGCTGCCACCTATGAAGGCCTGGAGCGGGCACTCGGCGCGGGGTTCGTCCAGAAGATCGGCTTCACCGGCTCGACCCGGGCCGGTCGCCGGGTGAGCGAATTGGCCGGACGCTATCTTCAGTCCCCGTGCCTGGAACTGGGAGGGAAGAACCCCCTCGTCGTCGAAGCCGATGCCGATCTGGAGCTCGCGGTTCAGGGCGCGGTGTTCAGCGGTTTCGCGACGGCCGGACAGCGCTGCACATCACTGGGCGTGGTGATCGCGCATCGTGATGTCCATGACGAGTTCCTGGCCCGGTTCACGGAGGCCGTCGAGGACCTGGTGATCGGGGATCCGCGCCATGACGGTGTCTTCTACGGCCCTCTCATCGGTCAGCGGTACCTCGATGACTTCCTCGCCTCGTTGGAGCTTGTGCGGCCGCACCACACACTCTCCGGGTCGAACGCCACCGGCCGGATCACCACGGGCAACCCTCGCAAGGGTTTTGTGGGCGACCCGGACGCCGGTGTCTACGCGCACCCCGTCATCGTGGCGGGTGTCCGGCCGGATGACGAGCTCTACCGGACGGAGACCTTCGGGCCGATCTCATCAGTCATGCCGTACGACACGTTCGACGAGGCCGTCGGCCTGGCCAACGGCCATGGGTACGGGCTCTCGGCGGCGATCTACACGGCATCGGCCCGTACGGCATTCTCCTTCCGCGAACGGTGCACGGCGGGCATGATCAGCGTGAACAATTCGACGGTCGGCGCGGAAGCGCATCTGCCCTTCGGCGGCAACGGTCTTTCGGGCAATGGAAGCCGGCAGTCGGGAATCTGGGTCATTGACCAGTTCACCTCCTGGCAGTCGATGAACTGGGACTACGCCGGGACCCTTCAGCGTGCTCAACTGGACGTCCGGGAGATCGACGCCGACTTCGGCTTCCGGCTGTCCTGACCGACAGGATGTACCGCGTGCCGACCGGGGCACCGACTTCGACCGGGCGCCGCTCGCCCACGGGCTGTCGGCCGCCGCCGCCGCGGTGTACGTGTTCATCACCTACACCCTCGTCCGCGGCGGGG
>NZ_JBSFNQ010000161.1:0-9251 GCF_053981115.1 Streptomyces sp. NPDC003691
CTACACGCTCAAAACCTGGACGGGTTTGCACCCGATCATTTCGATGTCATCGTGATCGATGAGTTCCACCATGGCGTATCCCCGACTTACAGCCCGGGACACCCCGGAGGGGCAGGGCCCCGGCGCCCGGGGGCTCCGGGGGGCCTGAGCCGCCGGGGACGCCCGCGGCGGCCCGGGGCGCACGGGCCGGGCCGCCGTGTTCCGCCCGGTTACGGCTCGGTTCCGCCGGGCCCCGGCCCCGTGTTCCGCCGGATTACGGGGCGATCCCCGCCGCCCGGTCCCGCCGTCCCGGCCGCGGGTGGTGCCGGCGCTCGGCCTCGACGCAGCGCAGCGCGTCCATCATCAGCTGGAAAACCCGCTCGCCCTGCTCGGCACCGGTGGCGGACTGCTCCACCGACCAGGCCACGGCATTGACCATGGTGACCGCGTCACCGATGGTGACATCCCCGCGCACCGTGCCTTCGCGCTGCGCCCGGTGCAGCAGCGCCGTCGCGGCCTGGAGCATCGAACCGCAGGTGGCGGCCACTCCGGAACTCTCGTCCAGCAGATCCACCATCAGCGCGGCGGAGAGCCCCCGGTAGCGGGTGGCGTGGTCGCGCAGTGCCCGCATCCACTCGGCCAGGGCGGCGGCGGAGTCCTCGGCCGAGATCAGCTCCTCGGCCCTGATCTCCAGGGCGTCGATCCCGCCGCGCAGCATGGCCTCCAGGAGCGCCTTGCGGGTGGGGAAGTGGCGGTAGAGGGTCCCGATGCCGACACCGGCCCGGCGGGCCACCTCCTCCAGGGAGGCATCGGCCCCGGACTCGCCGAACACGCCTTCGGCCGCGGCGAGCAGCCGCTGGTAGTTGCGGTGGGCATCGGAACGCATCGTGCGATGGGGATCGGCACTTCTGGGCATAGCGGCTCCTGGCGGGTTGTCATGCGGAGGCCTCCTCCGTATTCTAGGTGGAGGAGCCCTCCTCTTAGCCTAGCGGGGCCCTTGTTCTGCCATTGAACGGCTTCCGGTCGAGGGCTGCCTCCCTCGCGCCGTACTCCCTGCCCCGTCGCCCGCACCGTCGTGCCCGGGGGGAGCAGGGCATCTCACTCTGTCATCCACGCGAAGAATAGCCCTTCTGGAGGCTGTTGTGACGACCTCGTCACCCCCGTCGCAGCCGGCGAGTTCAGCGAGTTCCACGTCCCGGAACCCCTCGATCGCGCTGCTGCTGATCGTCACCTGCCAGCTCATGGTGATCCTGGACGCGACCATCGTCAACGTCGCCCTGCCCGAGATGCAGCGTGCCCTGGACTTCTCGGAAGCCGGTCTGTCCTGGGTCCTCAACGCCTACGCCCTGGCGTTCGGCGGACTGCTGCTCCTGGGCGGACGCGCCGGGGACATCCTGGGCCGGCGGCGGGTGTTCCTCGCCGGTGTCCTGGTGTTCACCGTCGCCTCGCTGGTCGGCGGTCTCGCCAACTCGGACGAGCTACTGCTGATCTCCCGCGCGGCCCAGGGCGTCGGTGCCGCCTTCGCCGCGCCCGGGACCCTGGCGCTGATCGCCACCACCTTCGAGGAGGGCCCCGCCCGCACCCGTGCGGTGGGCGTCTACGGCGCGGTCTCCGGATCGGGCGCCGCCCTCGGGCTGGTGCTCGGCGGTGTACTCACCGACTGGCTGTCCTGGCGCTGGGTGATGTTCGTCAATGTGCCCTTCGGTGTGCTCCTGCTGCTGCTCGTCCCCGTCTACATCAAGGAGACGGACCGGATCCGCGGCAGCCGCTTCGACATCACCGGCGCGCTGACCTCGACGGTCGGTATGACGCTCCTCGTCTACGGCTTCATCCGCGCGGCCGAGGACGGCTGGAGTGACGGGCTGGCCCTGGGGTCCTTCGCGGCGTCCGTGATCCTGCTGGTCTGGTTCCTCGTCTGGGAGTCCCGCGCGAGCCAGCCCATCCTGCCGCTGAGCCTGTTCGCCGACCGCGACCGGTCCATCATGTTCGCCGGGATGCTGCTGCTCTCCGGCACGATGACCGGGATGTTCTTCTTCCTCACCCAGTTCGTGCAGAAGGTCCTCGACTTCAGCCCGCTGAAGGCGGGATTCGCCTTCGTGCCCGTGGCGCTGGCCCTGATGGTCGCGGCCGGAGTCGTCACCAAGCAACTGGCCCAGGTGGGCGCCAAGACGTTCATGCTGGTGGGTGTGGTCCTGGTCGGAGTCGGCATGGCCTGGCTGGCCCAGATCGACGCGGGCAGCAGCTACGTCGGCGGGCTTCTCGGCCCGATGATCCTGTTCGGCGTGGGCGTCGGACTCTTCACCGTGCCGCTGACCATCGTCGCCGTCTCAGGTGTCCCGCCGCAGGAGTCGGGCGCCGCGTCCAGCGCCCTCAACGCCATGCAGCAGGTCGGCGGATCCCTCGGCCTCGCGATTCTCGTCACCGTCTTCACCAACGCGGCCCGGGACGCCGCGGCCGACCCGCCGGCCGGGCTCGACGCGCTCGCCATCGCCGACTACAGCCTCGCCGAGGGCAGTTCGGTCGCCTTCTGGGTCGGTGTCGGCTTCTCCGTCGCCGCGCTCCTCGCCGTTCTGCTGGTCCGGGCCGCCGCGCCCCCGGCGCCTCCGGCCGATGTCGCCGACGCCCCCGGTACCGGGGCGGACACCGGCGGTCAGGAAGCCGTGGAGACGCGCTGACGGACCCCCTGAACAGCGGTCGGCCATCGCGGTGCTGGGGCACCGCGAACCCCCGGGGCCGACCGCCCGTGCCGACGGCCTCCCCGCGCGAGCGGAGAGGCCGTCGGTTCATGCTCTTCCCGGTCACCCGGTCACCCGGTCACCCGGTCACCCGGACTCCGGACCGCCGTCCGGCCGCGGCCCGGAGCCGGGGGCCGGGTCCTCCAGTCCGCTGACGGCCCGGGCCAGATGCTCGTTCACACTGCCCAGCCGCAGCAGTTCGCCGAACAGCTCCCGCAGCGGACCCACCCGCTCCAGCGGATGCATCAGCGCCGACTGGGCCCGGGTCACCGCGATGATCCGCCGCCCCACCGGATGCCGTTCCGCGTGGTACGAGTCGAGGAGCCCGTCCGGCGCCCCGCCCCGCAGCACCGCGGCCAGCTTCCCGCTCAGGGCGACCGCGTCCGCGAGCGCGGCGCTGATCGCGAGACCGCCCAGCGGATAGTGCGTATGGGCCGCGTCCCCGGCCAGGAAGACCCGGCCGGACCGGTAGGAGTCCGCGAGATGCGTCCGGTCGTCGTAGCGGACCGGCGGCCGGTACAGGCCCGCCACCTTCGGCTCGGAGCCGGTGAGGGCGGCCACCGCCGCGAGCAGCTCCGCCCGGGTCGGTGCCCCGTCCGGCGCCCGCCGCCCGAACTCGGTGGTCATCAGCCGTACCGTACGGGGGCCGAGCGGGATCCCCATATACAGCCCGCGCGCCGAGAACCGGGCCCCGAAGTGCTCGGGGGCCAGCGCCGCCGGGTCGGCCTCCGCGTCCGCGACAAGGCCCGAGACCGTCGGGCCCGTACGGCTGCGGGTGATACCGGCGGCCCGCCGCACCACGCTCTCCGGGCCGTCCGCCCCGACCAGGAACGGCGCCCGGAAGACCTGCGGCCCGCCGGGGCCGCCCGCCGTCACCGCGACCCGGTCCCCGTCCTGTTCCAGCCCGGTGACCTGGTAGCCGCGGCGGACGACGGCACCCTGCACCGCCGCGTACTCCGTGAGCGCCGCCTCCAGCCTCGACTGCGGCAGCAGTACCGGATCCGGCGGCCGGGGCTTCACGGCGTCCAGATCCACCCACAGCAGGGCGAAGTGCACCTGCGGCAGCGGTACCGCCTCCCGCCGCAGCTCCTCCATCAGCCCCAGACCCTCCAGGGTCAGCACCGCGGCACCGTTCAGGGCCACCCCCGGCGCCACCCGGGGCTCCCCGTCCCGCTCCAGGACCAGGGCCCGCGCCCCCGCCCGCGCCAGTTCACCGGCGAGCAGCAGACCGGCGGGACCGGCGCCCACCACGATCACATCCGCGTCGTACGCCTCGCGGGCGCTCATACCGCCCGCCCCTCGGCACCGGCGGCACGCTCCTCGCCGAGCCAGGTCGTCAGCGCCGTCCGCAGCAGGGGGTCACCGGGGTCGGTTCCGGCATGCGCGACATGGCCGTCGGGGCGGATCAGCACCGTGGTGGCGGCCAGCTCCGGTACGGGCCGGGCGGCCACCGTCAGGACCCGGTCGTCCCAGCCGCTGATGTCGGGCGGCGAGGTGTCCGGGTCGAGGTGCAGCAGCACCGCCCGGCCGGAGTGGAGGGCGGTGGCGATGCTCTCCGGGCCCCCGCCGTCAGCGCCGTCCCCGCCGTCCCCGCCGTCCGCGTTGCTCGCGGGCCGGAGCGGCAGATCGGGCACCCGCCGCCCCAGCAGCTCGTGCGGGGCCCCGGCGTACTCGCCCGCGTACGGCAGTTCGTAGCGGAACCCGGTGCCGGTGACCATCTCCAGCAGATAGCGGTTGACCTCCGGCAGTTCGGTCAGCTCGCCGAACAGCTCCCGCAGCGGGCCGACCGAGTCCAGCGGGTGCATCAGCGCGATCTGCGCCTGGGTGTTCATGCAGACCTGGCTGCCCACCGGATGACGTTCGGCGTGATAGGTGTCGAGCAGCCCGTCCGGGGCGTCGCCCCGGACCGCGGCGGCCAGTTTCCAGCCCAGGTTGACCGCGTCCTGGACACCGGTGTTCAGGCCCTGGCCGCCGATCGGATAGTGCACATGGGCGGCGTCACCGGCGAGGAACACCCGGCCGATGCGGTACTGCTCCGCGATCCGGGTCGCGTTGCCGAACCGGGACCGCCAGAGCGTCGTGTCGAACTCCCGCTCGCTGCCGGTGAGCCGTTTCACGGCGGCCCGCAGCTCGTCGTCCGTCACCGGGGTCCCCGGCTCCGGCGGCTCGACGTCGAACTCCGTCGTCATCAGCCGGAGTTTGGTGCCCCCCTCCAGCGGGACCTCCGCGTACAGCCCGCCGGGGTAGAGGTTCACCCGGTAGTCCGCCGTCCCGCCCGGCGGCACCGCCAGATCGCCCAGCACCCCGTAGAAGGTGGAGCCGGTACCTGGAAAGGCGAAGCCCGACAGTTTCCGTACCGTGCTGTGTCCGCCGTCGGCCCCCACCAGATAGGCGCCCGGCAGGGTGTACTCGCCCTCCGGCCCGCGCACCCGGACGACGACCTCGTCTTCGGTCTGCTCCACACCGGTCACCTCGTGGCCGCGCCGGATGTCGGCGCCGAGTTCGGTGACCCACTCCTCCAGCACCTGTTCGGTCCGCCACTGCGGTACCGCCAGGGTGTAGGCGTCGTCGCCCACCTCCGACAGGTCCAGCCAGAAGAGCGAGAAGTGGAGCCGGGGCCAGACCGGAGTGTCGGGGGTACGGAACCGGTGGCCCGCACCCCGCTGGTGCAGCACCTCCACCGTACGGGCGTGCAGCCCCATGCCCCGGGACTCGCCCCGCGGTACGGGGTCGCGCTCCAGCAGCACCACGGGCACTCCCGCGATCCGCAGCTCGGCCGCGAGGGTCAGGCCGGTGGGGCCCGCGCCGGCGACGATGACAGGAGAGGTCACGTTCTCCGCCTTTCTCCGTCCCGGCCGGTGCCGGGACATATGAGGTTCGACCGGGGCGCGACGAGCGGGGGCGCTCATCGGAGCCCGGTGAGGTTCGACGGGCCCGCGAGCAGGACGCTCACGAGGGCCCGGGAAGGCCGGACCCGGCCGCGGCGAGCAGGGCGCTCACCAGGGCCCGGGGAGTGGGATGTTCGTAGACGGCCTTCGTCGACAGCTCCAGACCGGTGGCCGTCCCGATCCGGTCGCGCAGTTCCAGTGCGGTGAAGGAGGAGAAGCCCGCCTCGACGAATCCGTCCTCCGGGCCGAGGTCCTCCGGCCGGTCCAGCCCCAGCAGTTCGGCCGCGTTCGCCCGGACCAGGTCCATCAGCAGCGCCTCACGGCCCGGCCCGTCGGCCGCCGCGAACCGGCCCCGGAACACCGCCGAACGGTCCGCGGCCGCTTCATCCGCCTCCGCCGCGGGGGCTGCGGCACCGGGCGGGCCGGGCGCCGTGCCCGGATCCGTCTCCGCCAGTACCAGTACCGCGCCGTCCGTCACCGGGGCACCGCCCAGCAGGGCCAGCGCCGGACCGGGCCGGACCGCGAAGACCTCCTCCCCACCGGGGCCCGGGTGCGCGCCCCAGGCGATCACGCCCGCGGGTCCGCCGGCCGCGGCCCGCCACAGCACCAGCGCCTGCGCCAGGGCCGCCGTCTCGGCCGCGGCCCGGTCCCCGCCGTCCGGCAGCAGCCCCGCGGCCGGGGTGAACGCCACCAGCACCGTCCCCTCGGACCGCGCGGCGATCCCGTACGCCGCCAGCGCGGCCCGGCCCGCGGCATCACCGGAGTCCCGCCGGGCGTGGACCACGGCCCGCAGTGGCAGCCCGGCCGGCAGGTCCGCCACCGCCGCGAACAGCGCCGCCGCGTCGTCCGAGCCGTACGGACCGGGCACCACCCGGGCCCCCGCCCGCGACAGTTCGGCGATCAGCGCCACCAGGTCCGGGTCCGCCGGGTCCGGGCAGTCGGCCAGCAGCAGATGCGTCACCCCCTCGGCGACCAGACGGCGCGCGGCATGCGCCGCGAGCCCGGACGCCCCACCGGTGACCAGCGCGGCCGCCGGACCCGGAGCGGGACGCTCCGCCGCGGCGGCCGGACGAGGCACGGCCCGCAGCCGCCGTACATAGGCACCCGGGGCCCGCAGCGCCACCCGGTCCTGACCCGGTTCCAGCAGCCGTCCGCCCAGTACGGCCGCCAGCCGCCGCCGGAACCGCTCGTCCAGCGCCGCCGGATCGGCCGGTACATCGACCAGACCGCCCCACTGGTCCGGGAATCCGTCCGCCAGCGCGTCCGCCGCGCCCCACAGCCGGGCCTGCAACGGAAGCCCGGGGCCCGGATCGACCTCACCCGGTTCGGCCACGGGGAAGGCACCGCAGGTCAGATGCCATACCGGCGTATCCCAGTCCAGGGAGCGGACCGCGGCCAGCAGGGCATCCGCGGCCCCCGGACCGTATCCGGCGGCCGCCCCCTCCGGGGTGTGCAGCCCGTCCAGCAGCGCCAGCAGCGACACCACCCCCGCGGGCGGCCCCTCCCCGGCACCGGCGGCCTCCCGCAGGGCGCGCGCCAGCGGTCCGGCCCCGGCACCCGCCGGCTCCCACGACAGCGGTACGGGGCGCGCCCCGCGCTCCTCCAGCGCGGTCACCACCGCGTCCACCAGCGGGCCCCGCTCGTGACCGGCCGGGATCAGCACCGGCCACCGGCCCGGCGGCAACTCCGGTTCGGGCCCGCCCGGCTCACCCGCGCGCCGCCACTCCCCGCGGAACCACCGGTGCTCCTCCCGGCGCCACGCCGCGAGCGCGGGCAGCAGTCCGGCAAGCGCGTCCTCCGCTCCCTCCGGTACTCCCACCAGCTCCGCGAGGGCGGCGGGCTCCCCGCCGTCGACCGCCGCCCACCAGGCGGAGTCCGCCGGCGACGCGACGGCGGGCGGCGGCACCGGATCGGGATCCAGCCAGTACCGCCGGTGCTGGAACGCGTAGACCGGGAGATCCACCTCCCGCCCGCCCGCACCCGTCAGGGCCTCCCGCCAGTCCACGTCCAGGCCGTGCACGAACAGCCGCCCCAGCGCTCCGAGCGCCGACTCCGCCTCCGGCCGGTCCCGCCGCAGCAGCGGCACGAACAGCCGCCCGCCGGACCCCGGACCGTCCGGCGGTACCGACTCCTGCGCCATCGGGACACAGACGGCGTCCGGCCCCAGCTCGACGAAGACCCCGGCACCCCGGGAGTCCAGCGTCCGTACCCCGTCGAGGAACCGCACGGTGTCCCGGATCTGGCGCACCCAGTAGTCGGGCGACGCCAGCAGCTCCGCACCGATCACCCCGCCGGTCACCGACGACACCAGGGGGATCCGCGGCGCACGGACCGTCAGACCCTTCGCGACCTGCCGGAATTCCTCCAGTACGGCATCCATGTGCGGCGAGTGGAAGGCATGGCTCACCCGCAGCCGCCGGGTTCTGCGCCCCAGCTCCGCCCACCGGGCGGCGACCTCGCCCACGGCCTCGGCGTCACCCGAGATCACCGTGGCCGCGGGCCCGTTGACCGCGGCCACGGAGACCCGGTCCTCCAGACCCTTCAGGGACGCCAGCACCTGCTGCTCCGGGGCGCGTACGGCCACCATCGCACCGCTCGCCGACACCTGCTCCATCAGCCTGCCGCGGGCGGCGACCAGCGCGCACGCGTCGTCCAGGTCCAGGGCCCCGGCGGCATGGGCGGCCGCGATCTCCCCGACCGAATGACCGAGCAGCGCCTCGGGGACCACCCCGGCCTGCCGCAGCAGCCGGTACAGGGCGGTCTGGAGGGCGAAGAGCGCGGGCTGGGCGTATGCGGTGCGGGTGAGGAGGGGTTCGCCGCCGTTCTGCGGCGGGTTCGTGTCCGGTGCTGTGTCGGGGTCGGTGTCCGGTGTTTCGGTGAACATGACTTCGCGGAGGGGGTGGGGGAGATGGGGGTCGAGTCGTCGGCAGACGTCGTCGAGTGCGTCGGCGAAGACCGGGAAGGCGGTGTAGAGGCCGCGGCCCATCCCGGGGCGCTGACTGCCCTGCCCCGAGAAGAGGAAGGCCGTACTTCCCTCCGGGGCCCGTACCGGGCCCTCGTCCACTCCGGGAACGCTCTCCCCGCGCGCCAGAGCGGCCAGCCGCTCCCGCAGCACCTCCATGCTGCCGCCGGTCACCGAGGCCCGGCGGGCGAAGGCAGCCCGGGTGACGGCGAGCGAACGGCCGACGTCCGCCGGGCGCAGCCCCGGCCCGGCCGCCAGATGTTCGGACAGCCGGGCGGCCTGGGCCCGGAGGGCGGGCTCGGTGCGGGCGCTGAGCAGCCAGGGAATGGGGGTGTCGGCCGCGGGCTCCGGCTTCCGTTCCGCCGCTGCCGGTGGTTGTTCGATGATGAGGTGGGCGTTGGTGCCGCTGATGCCGAAGGAGGAGATGGCGGCTCGGCGGGGGCGTCCGGTGTCGGGCCAGGGGCGGGCCTCGGTCAGCAGTTGGAGTGAGGCGTCCCAGGGGCTGTGCGGGGTGGGGGCATCGATATGGAGACTCTGGGGGAGGCGTCCATGGCGCATGGCCATGATGAGTTTGATGAGGCCGGCGATGCCTGCGGCGGCTTGGGTGTGGCCGATGTTGGATTTGATGCTGCCGAGGTAGAGGGGTTGTTCGTTGGGGCGGTGGGTGCCGTAGGTGTGGTGGAGGGC
>NZ_JBSFNQ010000162.1:0-8893 GCF_053981115.1 Streptomyces sp. NPDC003691
GTCCACAACGATCTTCTCGGAGCGGGCCACCGTGGCCGTGGCCTGCTCCTTCTCCAGTGTCCGCACGATTCCCCGGCGGGCGGGGGACGGGCCGGGGCCCGGGGCCCGGGGCAGGCCGGGACGGCGGCCCGGGGCAGGGAACGGGCCGGGACCGGGACCCGGAGACCCGTCCGGAGACCCGTCCGGAGGCGTACCGTCCGCCGAACGTCGTCCGGATCCTCACCCCCGGCCCCACCCCCGCCCGGACCCACAAGGACCTCTTCACCGACGGCGCCCTCGTCCTCGTCGACCAGTTCGAGGAGGTCTTCACCCTCTGCGACGACCCCGCCGAACGCGCCGCCTTCACCGCGCTGATGCTCGGCGGCGGCGCCCGGGTCGTCATCGCCGTACGCGCCGATTTCTACGGGCGCTGCGCCGAACAGCCCGCTCTGGTCCGGGCGCTGCGGAACACCGTGCTGCTGGTGGGTCCGATGGGACGGGAGCAGATACGGCAGGCCGTGATCGGCCCGGCCGGGGCCGGGAACCTGATCGTCGAACGCGCCCTGACCGCCCGGGTGGTGGCCGATGCCGCCGACGAGCCCGGCGGGCTCCCGCTGATGTCGCACGCCCTGCGCGAAGTCTGGCGGCGGCGCCGCGGCCGGACGCTGACGGTCGCCGCTTACGAGGCCGTCGGCGGGATCCAGGGCGCGATCGCGCACACCGCCGAGGACGTCTTCGGCGCCTTCACCGACGAGGAGGCGGCCACCGCCCGCGCCCTGCTGCTGCGGCTGGTCGCCCCCGGCGAGGGCACGGAGGACACCCGCCGGCCCGCCGCCACCGCCGAGGTGGCCTCCGGACCGTACGGCCGGGTCCTGGAGCGGCTGGTACGGGCCCGGCTGCTCACGGTCGACGATACGGCGGTCAACCTCGCCCACGAGGCCCTGATCACCGCCTGGCCGCGGCTGCGGGCGTGGGTCGACGAGGACCGGGACGTACTGAAGCTGCACCGGCGGCTCGCCGAGTCGGCGCGGGTCTGGGAGCAGTTGGGCCGGGACGCGGGGGCGCTGCTGCGGGGCAGCCAGCTGGACGCGGCGCGGGAGGCGTTCACGGCGGAGGGCCCGCCGGGCGCGGCGGCCCGGACACCCGCCGCGGCTCGCGGGGAAACTCCGGTCCCGGCGGCCCCCGGGGCTCACAGAGCCACCGGGCCTCGCGGAGCCCCCGGGCCTCACAGAGCCCCCGGCCACGGCCGCCCCGGGCCGGGCTCCGCGGCCGGACCGGCGGCCGAACAGGTGGCCGAACAGGTGGCCGAACAGGTGGCCGGACCCACGACCGGACCCGCGACAGGACCGGCGACCGGACCCGCAGGGGCACGGCCCCCGTCCCGGCTCCACCTCACCCCCGCCGAACGCGCCTTCCTCGACGCCTCCGCCGCCGCGCGGGACCGGGAGGTCCGGGCCGCCGTCCGGGCCGCGCGGCTCCAGCGGGGTCTGCTGCTGACGCTCTCCGTACTGCTCTGTCTCGCCTCCGTCGCCGGGGTGATCGCCTGGCGGGAGAGCCGGGCCGGGGAGCGGCGGGCCACCGAGGCCGAGGCCCGGCTGACCGCGGCCGTCGCCGACGCCCGCCGGGCGACCGACCCCAGGACCGCGATGCGCCTCAGTGTGGCCGCGTGGCGGCTCGCCGAGACCCCCGAGACCCGTGAGGCGCTGTTCGCCGCGGCCGCGCAGCCGTACACCGACGTCTATACGGCCGCGCTGCCCGAGTACCTCGTCGAGACCAACGACCTGTGGAACCGGCTGAGCGACGACGGCCGCACCATGACCTCCGTCGGCCGGTACACCGTCGCCCGCTGGGACGTGCCCGGCCGGTTCGAACTGCCCCCGCTGCCCGGGATGGGCCCGTACGCCGCACGCATCCTCGCCGTCAGCCCGGACACCACCCGGGTCGCGTACACCGCCGAGGACGGCATCAGGGTCTGGGACGTGCTCGCCGGACGGCCGACGGGCATCCGGTACGGGCCGGACCGGCCCCGCCGGGCATCGGACTTCGACTACGCCTGGTTCGGTCCCGGCGGCCGGACCCTGGCCACCCACCGGAACGGCGAACCGGTCCACCTCTACGACGCCCGGACCGGCCGCCGGCTGCTGTCCACCCGACCCGAGCCGCACGAGATCCGGCATCTCCTGGTGGCCCCGGACACCGGTCTGGTCACCTTCTGCCCCAACCAGGGCCCGTTGCAGGTCTGGGACGTCCGGACCGGCCGCGAACTGCCCTCCGCGGCGGCCTGGCGGACGGAGTTCTGCGCCACCCCCGACGACCACTGGTTCCTCCCGGACGGCCGGGCCCTCGCCGTCGGCGGCGAGCATGAGGAGGGCATCCGGATCCGGGACCTCCGCACCGGCCGGGAACGCCCCGGCATCCCCACCGGAGGCCCGGTCTCTCTCGCGTTCGGCTCCGACGGCGGCCATGCCGTCACCATGAGCCCGGAGGAGATCCGGCTCTGGCGGCTGCCGGACGGCGCGGCGCCGGTGAGCGTGCTCCGCGTCGCCACCGCCTACCGGAGTGCGTCGGACCCCCGGCTGAACATGGCGGAGGGCACCATCCGCTACCGGGACGGGCGGCTGCCGAACGCCTCCGTCTGGACCCTCTCCTTCGCCCCGCCCCAGGGCGGGGAGGAGGGTGGCGCGCTCCCCCGGACCGGGGAGACGGGTGGCGCGCTCCCCCGGGCCGGGAGTCCGGCGGGACCCCCCGGCCCCGCCCGCTCGGCGCTCTACGCCCCCGGCGGCCGGACCCTCGCCGTCGAGTACGACGGACTGCGGCGGCTCACCGGGCCACCCGACGGCCGCACCCTCGCCGAACTGCCCGCGCCCCGGCGCACCGAGCCCTGCGGCGACCTGTGCGGCGGAATGGCGTTCAGCCCGGACGGCCGCCACTTCGCCCACCGTTCGTCGGCACGCACGGTCTCCGTGCGGGACCTGCGCTCCGGTACGACCCGGTCGGCGCCGCTGCCGCCCGACTCCAGCGGCACCCTCGGCGTCACCGACGGCGGCCGGACGGTGCTGACGCCGCGCTGGAGCGAGCGGCACAAGTCCCTCGATGTCCTCGACACCGCCCGCGGCCGCTGGTCGACCCTGGCGGACGGCCCGTACTACGGGCTGCTCGCGACCGCGCCGGACGGCCGCCTCCTCACCGCGGGCCGCCAGTTGGCCGACCCCCGCACCGGGCGCTCCGAGCCGGTGGCGCGCGGCGAGGCCGCCCTGGTGGCGGCCGCGTTCAGCCCGGACGGCCGGTTCCTGGCGGTGGGCGACGACTACGGCCGTACGACCCTGTGGGACGGCACCGGACAGGAGCTGATCGCCGTCCTGGTGGACACGGCCCAGGACTTCGCCCGCGGCCCCGACGGGCAGCAGGCCGTGCTCGCCTTCTCCGCCGACGGGCGGCGGCTGGCCCGCGGGGACCCGGACGGCGGGATCCGGGTGTGGGACACCGCCGCCCCCGACACCGCCGGATCACCGCTGCCGGCCGCGGACGGGCCGTTGCTGGCGCTGGCGTTCGCGCCGGACGGGGAGCGGTTGCGGGTCACCACCCCGTACACGGTGGACCGCTCGTACTCCCTGTCGGCGGCGGACGCGGTACGGGCGGTCTGCGCCCGGGCGGGCGGTGGTCCGGAGCCCGCCGAGTGGGCCGCGTATCTGCCGGACGTGCCGTACCGGAAGGTGTGCCCCCAAGGGTGAGCGGCGGGGCCCGCGTACCGCCCCCGTGATGGGACGAAGGGCATCGACGCGGAGGTGTCCCCGATGTCAGCATGTGCCGCATGACGTACATCCCCCAGGGCGCCGGCATACCCGTCCCCGGCGCGTCGTTGCGTGTCCAGTTGGGGTACACACCGACCCGGGCCGTCCCCGGGCTCGAATCCGCCGCCCTGCTGCTGGGCCCGGACGGCCGGGTGCGTACGGACCACGACCTGGTCACCGCGGCGGCGTTCCGGCACCCCTCGGGCGCGGTCCAGCGCCTCGGCCGGATGGACACGCCCGACGGCGCGGCCATGCTGTGGGACGTCCATCTCCCGGCGATGGAACCGGAGATGGAGCGCGTCCTGCTCCTCGTCACCTGTGAGGGCCTGGACGGCGATCCGCTGCTCGCCTCGGCCGCGGGGCTGTACCTCCAGGCGTACGGCATGGACGGCACCGCGGTCGCCCGGTACGACGTGTCGGACACGGGCCGCGAGCGGGTCCTGCTGGTCGGCGAGTTCCACCGGCAGGACGGGGGCTGGAGGTTCCGGGCGGTGGGGCAGGGGTACGGCTCCGGGCTCGCGGGGGTCGTCGAGAGGCACCGGCGGCAGGAGCCGGGGGCGGTCGGGGCGGCCGGTGTCCCGCAGTTCGCGCCCCCGCCGGCCGCCGGGGGCGTACCGGCCTTCGCACCGCCGCCGCAGTTCGCACCGCCGCCACAGCTCCGGCCGCAGGGCGGGGCGCCCGGGGGGATACCGGCGTTCGCGCCGCCGCCCGCCGCCGGGGCGGCACCCGGGGGCGTACCGCAGTTCGCCCCGCCCGCCGCGGCACCCGCGTCCGGCGCTGTGCCGTCCTTCGCGCCCCCGCAGCAGCACCCGCAGGACCCGCAGCACCCGGCTCCGCAGCACCCGTACCAGCATCAGCAGCCGTACCCGGCCGGGGCAGGGGCCGTACCGCCGCCGGGGCCGTACGGGCAGCCGCCGGCCCCCGCCCCGTACGGACAACAGCCCTACGGGCAGCAGTCGTACGGCGGGCAGCCCTCCGCCTACGGGCAGCGCACCGGCCTTCCGCAGCAGCCCGGGGTCACCGGGCAGATGCGGGCGCCCGTGCCGGGGCACTCGTACGCCCCCGGGCACCGCATCGTCGATCCGCAGACGCCCGCGGCGGACGGCCCGCCCCCCTTCCGGCCGCCGCAGCAGTTCCCGCAGGCACCGGGGCACTTCCAGGCTCCGGCCGCCCAGCCGCAGCCGTATCCCGGGCCTGCGTACGCGACGCCCGGGGACCCGTTCGCCCGCTTCCCCGCCTTCACCCCGCAGAGCGTGCACGGCCGGGGCCACGGCTCCCCCGCGCTGCCCGGCCCCATCCCGCCCGGTCCGGTGCTGCTGGAGATGGTCTTCCGGGACCCGGACGCGGACTGGCCGGTGGTCTACCAGCTCAACCGGCGCCGGGAGTCGGCGAATCTGCTGCTGACCGGCGAGTGCGAGGGCCAGCTCGTGGCGCGGGCCCCCGCGGTGGCGCCCGCCGACTATCCGCTGGCCGTCCAGATCACCAGCTCGGCCGACTGGACGGTCACGGCGCTCCCGCTGTCGGCCGCCCGCAGACTCGGCATGGGGGCGCCGGTCCACGGCGACAGCCACGACGTCCTCGCTTACCACGGCCCGGAGGCCCGGCTGGAGGTCGAGTACCGGGGCAATCCGCGCGACCACGAGGCGTCGATGAGCCTGATCGCGGTGGGGGTCGGGGAGACCGATAACATCGATATGGCCGAGGCGGACTTCGACGCCACCGACTTCCTGCTCACCACGGCGGTCGGGCCGTTCCGGCAGACGGTGCATCTGCCGGGCGGCAGCAGGCTGATCCAGGTGGCGGCCAAGGGGCAGTGGACCCTCACCGCGCATCCCCACTGACCACCGCCGACCGCCACTGACCGCAGCTCCGGCCGCCGCCCCGGCCGCCCGGTGGCTCGCGCCGGGGTGCCCCCGTCCGCCGCCGACTGCCCGCGGCGGCCGTACGGGAGTCATACAGCCGTCGTACGGCACCGGCCGCCGCCCGTACGGCCGGTGCTCCGGTCACTCCCCACAGGGCATCCGGCCCCGCCCGCCCCGCGAGCCGTGCCCGCGGGACGGTATGACACGCATCCGCCAGCGCGGCGGTCGGCGTGTCAGTCGGTGAACGCGTCGGCCGCCGACAGTGCCGCGTCCAGCGCCTCCAGGCCCTCCCGGGCCTCCGTCTCGCTGATGTTGCACGGCGGGACCACGTGCGTGCGGTTCATATTGACGAACGGCCAGAGCCCGTTGGCCTTGCAGCCGGCCGCGAAGCCCGCCATCGCCACATTGTCGGCCGGTCCCGGGTTGTACGGCACCAGGGGCTCCCGGGTCTCCTTGTTCCGGACCAGCTCCAGGGCCCAGAAGACGCCCGTACCGCGGACCTCTCCGACGCTGGGGTGGCGTTCGGCGAGTTCGCGCAGGCCGGGGCCGAGAACCTGCTCGCCGATCGCGGCCGCGTGCTCGACGATGCCCTCCTCCTCCATCACCCGGATCGTCGCGACGGCCGCGGCACAGGCCAGCGGGTGGCCGGAGTAGGTGAGCCCGCCGGGGTAGGGGCGCTTGTCGAAGGTGGCGGCGATCTCGGCGGAGATCGCGACGCCGCCCAGCGGGACGTATCCCGAGTTGACGCCCTTCGCGAAGGTCAGCAGGTCGGGAACGACACCGGAGTGCTCGGCCGCGAACCACTTGCCCGTCCGCCCGAAGCCGGTCATCACCTCGTCGAGGACGAAGACGATGCCGTGCCGGTCGCAGATCTCGCGGACGCCCGCGAGATAGCCGGGCGGCGGGACCATGATCCCGGCGGTGCCCGGGATGGTCTCCAGAACGATCGCGGCGACGGTACCCGGCCCCTCGAAGGCGATCGTGTCCTCCAGGTGCTTCAGCGCCCGGGCGCACTCCTCGGCCTGGGTGGTGGCGTGGAACGGCGAGCGGTAGAGGAACGGCGCCCAGAAGTGGACCACCCCGGCGGTGCCGGTGTCGGAGGGCCAGCGGCGCGGGTCGCCGGTGACGTTGATCGCGGTGTGGGTGCCGCCGTGGTACGAGCGGTAGGCGGCGAGGACCTTGGCGCGTCCGGTGTGCAGCCGGGCCATTCGTACCGCGTTCTCGATCGCCTCGGCACCACCGTTGGTGAAGAAGATCTTGTCGAGGTCGCCGGGGGTGCGCTCGGCGATCAGCCGGGCGGCCTCGGAGCGCGGTTCGACGGCGAAGGCGGGGGCGAAGGTGGCGAGCTTCGCGGCCTGCTGCTGGATCGCGGCGACGACCTTGGGGTGCTGGTAGCCGATGTTGGTGTAGACGAGGCCGCTGGTGAAGTCGAGATAGCGGCGGCCGTCGTAGTCCCAGAAGTACGAACCCTCGGCACCGGCGACGGCGAGGGGGTCGATGAGGCCCTGAGCGGACCAGGAGTGGAAGACGTGTGCCCGGTCCGCGGCCTTCACGGCGGCACCGGCGGCCCGGGAGACGGCGAGTACGTCGTCCGGTTCGGCCGGGGCGGGGGCCTGCGCGGTCTCCGGGGTCCCGTCCTGAGCGGCGGCCGGGTCGGGGGCGGCGGTCGGGTCGGCGGCGGTGGTTCGAGGGGTCATGCGCGTCAGCGTAGGCAGCGGCGGCCCCGCACCGGCAGCGGCAGTTTGTCTGCGATGCGCTGCTGAGCTGCGGCGTTGTGTCGCTCCGGCGGTAGCTGCCGGAACAATGATTGACAGCATGCTGTCATGATGACAGCCTTCTGTCATACGAGCAGGGCGTACGGAGGAGCAGAGCGCTATGACCGCCACCGAAAACGTCACCACCGCCACCACCGCCGAAAGCGGCGAGCACACCGACCGCATCGTGCATCTCGCCGTCTACGACACCTGGGCCGACTGGGAGACGGGCCACACCACCGCCTTCCTCGCCCAGCACGGCTGGACCGTGCGGACGGTCGGCCCGGACACCGGCACCGTCACCACCATGGGCGGGCTCCGGATCAGCCCGGATCTGGCCCTCGCCGACCTGTCCCCGGCCGACAGCTCCCTGCTGATCCTGACCGGCGCGGGCGCCTGGGACGCGGGCGACGACCTGGCGCCGTTCGCCGCCAAGGCGAGGGAGTTCCTGGCCGCGGGCGTCCCGGTCGCCGCGATCTGCGGGGCCACCGCCGGACTCGCCCGCGAGGGGCTGCTCGACGACCGGGACCACACCAGCGCGGTCTCCTTCTAT
Organism: Streptomyces sp. NPDC003691; assembly: GCF_053981115.1. Lineage (NCBI taxonomy): Bacteria > Bacillati > Actinomycetota > Actinomycetes > Kitasatosporales > Streptomycetaceae > Streptomyces > Streptomyces sp. NPDC003691. The sequence continues at coordinate 7,940 of NZ_JBSFNQ010000162.1, forward strand.
CTGGCCGCCACCGGCTACCGGGGCGGCGACCGCTACCGGGACGCCGACGCCGTCACGGACGGCGACCTGATCACGGCCGGTCCGACCGAGCCCGTCGCGTTCGCGCGGGAGGTCTTCGCCCGGCTCGGGGTGTACGAGGGCGAGCGGCTCGACGCCTGGTACCGGCTCTTCCACGACTCGGACCCGTCGGCGTACGCGGTCCTCGAAGGCGAGTCGGCATGAGCCGGCCGGAGAGCCCCGAGGGGCCTGAGGGGTCTGAGGGGCCTGAGGGGAACCCTGCGGAAAGCCCGGAGCAGCAGGAGCGACGGCTGGCGCAGCAGGCGCTGCTCACCCGGACCGCCCTGGGCGTCTTCCGGCTCAACGGCCACTTCATCGCGGTCTCGGAGCGGATCGCGCGGACGGGCGGGCTGACGGCGGCCTCCTGGCAGGTGCTGGGCGCGGTGGCCCGGGTCCCGCAGCCGGTCTCGGCGCTCGCCCGCACGTTGGGCCTGACCCGGCAGAGCGTCCAGCGGACCGCGGACCTCTTGGTGGACCAGGGCCTGGCGGCCTACCGCCCCAACCCGGCGCACCGCCGCGCCAAACTGCTGACCGCCACGGCCGACGGCCGCGCGGCCCTGGGCCGCCTGGGCCCGGGCCACGCGGCCCTCGCCGCCCGGCTGGCCGAGGCCCTGGGCCCGGACGGCTTCGCCGAGACGGCCCGGGTCCTGGAGCGCCTGGCCGAGGTGATGACGGAGGCGGACGCGGCCGGGGCAACCGGGGAGGACACGCCGTAGAACGGGCCGGGGTGCGGGCGCTGCCTTCAGCGCCCGCACCCGGCACCCGCCGCTGAGGGTCCGCGTGGGGACACCGGTAGCACCATGCCCCTAGGAGTTGTCTTCAAATGTCACGCCCACATCAGGAGCGATGCCAGGGTGAGGGCTGCTTGGTAGGACTCGGCGGTCTTCTCGTAGCGGG
>NZ_JBSFNQ010000163.1:0-8884 GCF_053981115.1 Streptomyces sp. NPDC003691
GGCCGGGAGCTGTACGGCTTTGCCAGCCACGAGCTGACCTCGACCTATCTCGGCACCGGTCACTTCTTCGGGGTCCAGTCCTCGATGTTCCACCAGGGGCCGGAGGCCAGACCGTGCTCGTGCGGTTCGGTCTGGGTGCTCGGGCCGTCCCAGGAGTCGTTGAGGACGTACAGATGGTCGATGTGGGTGAGGAAGGTGTAGCCGGGGTTCTTCACGAGTTCCCGCTGGACGGTGTCGTACGCCGCCTTGCGGACGGCCTTGTCGCCGCTCTGCCGCCCCTTGACCAGGGCCTGGTCCACCGCCGGGTTGTCGTACCAGGCCATGTTGTTGAAGCCGTCGCCCGCGAGGGCGGAGGTGAGCAGGAGGTACTGGTCGAAGTCGGGGTCGCCGGGCGAGCCGCCGCCGGCCAGTACCGCGTCCTGCTTCATCCGCGGTTCGATGACCTCCCAGGTGCCGGCCTGGGTCTTGATGGAGATACCGGCCTTCTTGGCGTCCGAGGCATAGGCGAGGGCGTGGTCCTGCCGGAGCTTGTCGCCGGAGGGGTACCAGAGCGGGAACTCGGCGCGTACGCCGTCCTTCACCCGGATCCCGTCGCCGCCGGGCCGCCAGCCGGCCTCGTCGAGGATCTGCTTCGCCCGGTCGAGGTCCTGGGTGCGCTCGGTACCGGCGGCGAACCACTCGCTGCCGGTGGGCACGGGGCCGTAGGCGGGCTTGCCCGCGCCTTCGAGGATCTTGTCGACCATGGCCTTGCGGTCGACGGCGACGTCGAGGGCCCGGCGGACGGCGAGGTCGCCGGTGACCTCGTTGCCGGTCGGCAGGGTCACCGTCCGGTAGTCGTAGGTGGTGGCGGCGAGGGTCTTCCGGGACTTGTCGCCCTTGAAGCCCGCCGCCAGGTTGGGCGGCAGGATGGCGCCGTCGAGGTCGCCGGCGCGCAGCCGGGTCGCGCGGACGTCGTCGTCCTTGATGACGGCCATGGTGAACTTCTTCACCGCGGGCGCGCCGCCCCAGTAGGCGGGGTTCGCCTTGAAGCTGATCTTCTCGCCCTTGGACCAGGAGCTGAGGACGTACGGTCCGGTGCCCACGGGCCGGGTGGTGAAGGCGCCGGTGTTCACGTCCTGTCCGGCGAGCGCGTGCTCGGGCACGATCGGGTGGACGGTGCGCTGGGCGAAGGGCGCGTAGGGGTACTTCAGGGTGAAGACCACCGTGTCGCCGCCGGGAGCGGTGACGTCCTTGATCGCGTCCAGCTCCGACTTGGAGGCGTTGTTGGTCTTCGGGTCGAGGACGGTCTTGTAGGTGAAGACGACGTCCTTCGCGGTGAACGGCTTGCCGTCGCTGAAGGTGACGCCCTTGCGGAGGGTGTAGGTGTACGTCAGCCCGTCGGGGCTCACCTTCGGCAGGGCGGTGGCGAGGGCGGGCTTCAGCTTCATGTCGGTGCCCATGGCGAGCAGCCCGTCGAAGATCTTGGAGTTGCCGTCCTTGCCGAAGCCGAGGAGGGGGCTGAGGCTCTCGGGCTCGGTCGCGATACCGACGACCGCGGAGTCCTTCGCCCCGCCCGCGGAACCGCTCTCCGGGTTCGAGCAGGCGGCGGCTCCCGCGGTGAGCACGGCAGCCAGGGCCACGGTGCCCGCCTTCCGTATCCGGTGGCCGGGAAGGACCCGGCGGGCCGATGGAGCGGACACGCTACCCACACCCCTCATGAAGATCAACAGTTATTGCGAACGCATCGCAATTAAACATCATGTACAAGCCACGGGACACGGTGCGGCCGGTCGTCCGGCACCCTGTCCGGCCTGCTGTGCGGAGGGCCACAGGCCCGCCCGCCGAGTCCGTCGTGTGCCGTCTCGGGCCCGGCGCCGGCGCCCCATAGCCTGTCCCGGTCCCGGGGCGGGGCAGCGCGGACCCGCCCCTGCCGGGCCGGGGCCGGGGCGGCCGTGCCGCCGCCGGACCGGGGCAGACAGCCGGCGGACCCCGCCGTGCTCAGCCGGTGCGGTCCTCTCCCCGCGGGCGCGCCCTGACATGCATCCGTTCGCCCTGGGGGCCGAAGAGGCTCAGGAACTCCACCGGTGCCTCGCCCGCCGCGCCGAACCAGTGCGGAACGCGGGTGTCGAACTCCGCCGCTTCGCCCGGCCCCAGTTCGATGTCGTGGTCGCCGAGGACCAGCCGGAGCCGGCCGGAGAGGACGTACAGCCACTCGTAGCCCTCGTGGGTCCGCGGATCCGGCTCCCCCGGCCGCGGTGCCTGGACCACCTTGTACGCCTGGAGTCCGCCCGGCCGACGGGTCAGCGGCAGGAGTGTCCGGCCGTCGCGGACGATCGCCTTCGAACGGACCCGGGGGTCGCCGACGGGCGGCGCGCCGACCAGTTCGTCCAGCGGCAGCCGGTGCGCGCGGGCCAGCGGGAGCAGCAGCTCCAGACTGGGCCTGCGGCGGCCCGACTCCAGCCGGGAAAGGGTGGAGACCGAGATTCCGGTGACCTCGGAGAGCGCTTCGAGGGTGGCGCCGCGCTCCCGTCTGATCCGCCGCAGCCGCGGCCCCACCTCGTCGAGCACGGCCTCCAGCCGGTCCGCCTCCGCCGTTTCCGCTGCCCCCTCCGCCGTCTCTGCTGCCGTCTCCGCCCGGTCCGCCGTCGTGCGCCGGGCGCCGTGCCGCTGTCCTTCTGCCATGATTCCATTGCAGAATCGGCAAGGCCGTTTGTCAATTCCGCCGGTACGGGCCGTCGGCCGGGCGCGGCGTGCACGGCCCGGCGGGGGTACCGTACGGCGCCGGGCGGGGTCTAGGATCCCGTCCCATGGTCGTCACGCCGGACCCCCGCAGAGCCCAGGACTCCCCCGCCCTGTGCAGCTCGCGGCTCTGTTGTCCCCGCTGACCCGGACGCTCCCCGGACCGTTCCGCACACCCTCCGCCGCCCCGGCACCCCTGCGCCCCGCGCTGTCCCGCGGTGCGCCGGTGTGCCGTTCACCGCCCCCACCACCGTCAGGAGGCTTTACGTGTCCCCTGCTCTCGACCGCCGCGATCTGCTCCGGCTCCTCGCGGCCGCACCGCTCTCCGCGCCCCTCGCCCTGGGGTCCGCGGCCCCGGCCACGGCCGCGCCGGGGATCGTCAAACCACTGCCGCCCGAGGTGTTCACCATCCGCGGCACCAACGCCGAAACCCTTCAGCAGGCGTTCCGGGACACCGGGCCGCTCACCCCGGCCGACCGCTTCTTCGTCCGCAACCACACCTCGACGCCCCTCCTCGACGAGCGCGACTGGAAGCTGACCGTGTGGGGCAGCGGGCTGCGCGGCGGCGGCTCCGTGGAGCTGGACTACGGGCGGCTGCGCTCGCTGCCGTCCGTCACCAGGACCGCGGTGGTCGAATGCGCGGGCAACGGGCGGAGTTTCTTCACCAGCCAGCAGGGCGAGCGGGTCAGCGGTACGCCGTGGACACTGGGCGCGGTGGGCGCGGCGCGCTGGCGCGGGGCGCGGCTGCGGGACGTACTGGAGCTGGCCGGGGTGTCGCCCTCGGCGGTCTCGGTGATGCCGCGGGGGCTCGACGACCCGTTCACGGTCGACGGCGTGGACCTGGGGCGGGTACGGCGGCCGCTGCCGATCGCGAAGGCCGTGGACGATGTGATCCTCGCGTACGAGATGAACGGGGAGCCGCTGCCCCCGGACCACGGGTTCCCGGTCCGGCTGATCGTGCCGTCGTGGATCGGGATCGCGTCGGTGAAGTGGGTCGGTGACATCGAGGTCGCCGAGGAGCCGCTGTCCTCGCCGTGGGACACCCGCTTCTACCGGCTCTTCGGGGCGGGTCATCCGCCGGAGGGTTCGCCGCCGCTCTCCCGGCAGACCGTGAAGAGCATGGTCGAGCTGGAGTCCGGGGCGGTGCTGGAGGCGGGGCGGCGGCACCGGATCACCGGCCGGTCCTGGTCGGCCCACGCTCCCGTGGAGCGGGTCGAGGTGAGCACCGACTCCGGGGTGTCCTGGCGGACCGCCCGGCTCTGCGATCCACCGGCCCGGGGCGGTTCGACCCGGTGGACGATTCCCTGGCGGCCGGAGCGGACGGGCCCGGGGGCGGTGCTGGCGCGGACCACCGACCGGGCCGGGAACACCCAGCCCGACCGGACGGCCCACAACACGCAGGGATATCTCTTCGACGCCGTCGTACGGCATCCGGTGACCGTCGTCTGAGGATCCGTCACCGCCGGCCGGTGCGTGCCGCGCGGCACGCGCCGGTCAGCGGGGGAAGAGTTCGAACGGGACGGCCGGGCGGCCGCCGAACCGGGCGCCCGCGCTCTCGGCGAACCCGGTGAGGAACCCCCGGCAGTAGTCGGCCGGGTTCTCGTCGGTGAGGACCTCGATATACGTGCGGTGCTCCATCAGGGAGGCGATGGAGCGTTCGAGGCCGGGCCCGGCGTCGACCGCGTGCGTGGGGCTGGTGGAGCCCGCGACGGCGACCCAGCGGACGCCGTTCCACGGTTCGAGACCCTGCTCCTCCAGCAGCTCCGGGAAGATCCAGCGGTTGCCCGCGTCGGCGGCCGCGTCGAGGGTGGCGCGGCCGACCGCCCGGTGGTCGGGGGTGTTCCACACGGTGCCGCCCCAGGTGTCCCGGTGGTTGAGGGTGATGACGAGTTCGGGGCGGTGGCGGCGGATCGCGGCGGCGATATCGCGGCGCAGCGCGGTGCCGTACTCGATGACGCCGTCGCGGTGGTCGAGGAACTCCACGGCCGTCACCCCGACGACCGCCGCGCTCGCCCGCTGCTCGCGTTCGCGGAGCGGGGCGCATTCGGCGGGGGGCAGGGTGTCGATGCCGGCCTCGCCGCGGGTGGCGAGGAGGTAGGTGATCTCCCGGCCGCCGTCGGTCCATCCGGCGACGGCGGCGGCACAGCCGTACTCCAGGTCGTCGGGGTGGGCGACGACCGCCAGGGCCCGCTGCCAGTCCTCGGGCATGGGGGCGAGCTGTGCGGGCCGGTCCGTGGCGTCGGTCATGGTCGCAGGATACGTCGCGGCGGACGGAGCCGCGGGGCGGCGGGGCGGCGCGCACCGGGCGCGGGCACCGGGTGGGCCGGACCGGCCCCGGCGGATCAGGTGCGGGCGGACCGGCCGCGGCGGATCAGGTGTAGGCGGAGACCGGGACCGCGAAGTCGTATCCGGCGGCGGTGTGCCCCCAGATGTAGTCGTAGGGGCAGAGACCGTACTCGTTCCGGTAGGCGTAGCCGTTGTAGAACATCACCGAGCATTTGAAGCAGTACCGCCACTGGTTCTGCGTCCAGGCCGGCTGGCCGATGTCATGGGGCATCAGGAACTGCCGGGGGTAGCCGCCGGGGTGGATATAGCTGTGCCGGCCGCCCGCCGGGCAGCGCTGTGCGGTGCTCGGTCCCCAGTAGAGGGCCGCGCACTTGTAGCAGTGGCGCCAGTTGGCCTGGTTGTGGGCGTCCTCGCCGGTGCCCGCGGGGCTGAGGTTGTACGTCAGCCGGAAGGTCCAGCCCGCCGGGGCCGGAGCCCCGGCGGTGCGTCCGGGTTCAGACCTCCCCGCGGGCCAGGCCGATCAGCCGGTCCAGGACCGCCGGGCCGGTGCGCAGCCCGTCGTGCTCGTACTCGTCGGTGACCCAGGTGCGCAGACCCCGTACGGCGCGGGCGGTGTCGAGGGAGTGGGCGGTGTCGACGTACATGTCGTCGTGGTAGACGACGGCGGCCGCGGGTACCTCGTTGGCGGCCAGCCGCGCGGGGTCGTAGAGCGCGGGCCAGTCGGCGCGGTGGGCGAGCAGTTCGGCGGCCTCGCGCAGGGGCCGGAGTGCGGGGTCGGTCTCGAAGTGCCAGGGGTGGATGGTCTCGCCGGTGAAGAGAAGAGGCGTATCGCCGTCGAGGGCGGTGGCGGCGTCGAACTCCGGGAATTCGGCGCGGATCCGCTCGGCGCCCCAGGCGGTGGGGCGGCCGCCGTTGCCTCCGTAGCAGGCTTCGTGCAGGAGGGCGTAGAGCGGGTGTCCGGCGAAGGAGAGGGCGGTGAGGACGGACTCCTGGAAGGCGTCGGACAGTTCGTGGCGGTCACCGGCCCGGATGAAGGCGTCCTCCAGCAGATAGTGGAGTTGGTGGCTGCCGTCGGAGGTGCCGAGCATCAGTCCGAGGGACTGGAAGGCCTCGGGGGTCAGGACATAGCCGCCGGGCAGGACGGTGCGGTGCTCGGCGAGATGGGCGGCGATACGGCGGGCCCGGTCGATGTCCATCGGGTAGCGGTCGTAGTGCGCCTCCGCCTTGCGCCGGATGCGGGGGTAGGCGGCCCGGTAGACGTCGTCCACGTGGTGGTGGAGGGAGGGCAGTCCGCCGGTGATGAACACCTCGCGCAGGCCCTCGGGCGCGGTGCCCAGGTAGTGGGTGGCGCAGAAGCCGCCGAAGCTCTGGCCGAGGACGCTCCAGGGCGCGCCGCCGGTGAGCCGGCGGCGGACCGTCTCGCAGTCGCGGACGATGCTGTCGGCGCGGAAGTGGGCCAGGTGTCCGGCCTGGGCGGCGGGGGTGCCGAAGGCCGCGAGGGACTGCCGGTTGAGCGGGGTGGAGGCGCCGGTGCCGCGCTGGTCGAGGAGGAGGACGCGGTACTCCTCCAGGGCCCGGCCCAGCCAGGCCTGCCGGCCCCAGAGCCGGCGGGCCCCGAAGCCGGGGCCGCCCTCCAGATAGACCAGCCAGGGCAGATCGTCGCCCGCGCGCCCGGGAGCGACCAGTTCCCGGCCGAAGAGATCCAGTTGCGCACCGTCCGGGTCCGTGTGGTCCAGGGGGACGCCGAACCGGTGGTCGGTGAGGACGGCTCCGGGCTGGTGGTAGCGGGTCACTGGTGCTCCTGCCGTGGGATTTCCTGAGGTCACGCCCGCCCATGGGATCACACAGGTGTTCCCGTGGGCGGGCGGGGTCCTCGCCGGGCGGGTCCCGGCGCGCCCCCGGACGGTCGCCGAGCGTATGCGGACCCGGGGGCGCCCTTCTAGCGTGGGGGCATGATCCGGTTCGAGCAGGTCAGCAAGGTCTACCCGGACGGGACGACCGCCGTCGACGGCCTCTCGTTCGAGGTGGCGGAGGGGGAACTCGTCACACTGGTGGGGCCGTCCGGCTGCGGCAAGACGACCACGATGATGATGGTGAACCGGCTGATCGAGCCGTCGTCGGGCCGGATCACCGTCGGCGGCGAGGACGTCTCCGCCGTCGATCCGGTGAAGCTGCGCCGCCGGATCGGCTATGTCATCCAGCAGGCCGGGCTCTTTCCGCACCGTACGGTCCTGGAGAACACCGCCACCGTGCCGACCCTGCTGAAGTGGAAGAAGTCCCGGGCCAGGGCGCGTGCCGCGGAGTTGCTGGAGCTGGTCGGACTCGACCCCGCGGTCTACGGCTCGCGCTATCCGGCGCAGCTCTCCGGTGGTCAGCGGCAGCGGGTCGGGGTGGCCCGGGCGCTGGCCGCGGATCCGCCGGTGCTGCTGATGGACGAGCCGTTCGGGGCGGTCGACCCGGTGGTCCGGGAGCGGCTGCAGAATGAGTTCCTGGCCCTCCAGGCGACGGTGCGCAAGACGGTGCTGCTCGTCACGCACGACATCGAGGAGGCGGTCCGGATGGGCGACCGGATCGCCGTGTACGGGCAGGGCCGTATCGCGCAGTACGACACCCCCGCCGCGGTGCTGGGTGCTCCGGCCGACGACGAGGTTGCCCGGTTCGTCGGCGCGGACCGGGGGCTGAAGCGGCTCTCCGTCACCCGGATCGAGGCCGGTGACCTGGAGCAGCCGCCGGTGGCCGGGCCCGGTGAACGGGCGGGGGCCGCGGCCGCGCGGCTGCGGGCGGAGGGAGCCCGCTGGGCCGTCGTCCTGGGGCCCGGCGGTGAACTGCGGGGCTGGGTGGCCGCGGACGCGCTGGCCATCGCCGGGGACGGCGGTACGGTCGGCGAGCTGACCCGCCGGATGGCGGCATGGGTCCCGCTGGGTGCCCCGCTGAAGAAGGCGTTCGGGGAGATGCTCCAGCACGACGCGGGGTGGATCGCGGTCCTCGACGGCGATCTGTTCCTCGGGGTGCTGACCCCGGCCCGGCTGCACGAGGCGCTGCGGCGGTCGGTGGACGCGGACGCCCGCGGGGTACCGCGGTCGGAGGCGGACGTCGATTCGGTGCCGGACGCCTGACGGGGTACCGGCCGGGCGCGGACCCGGCCGTGGGGGCTCACCGGATTGGGCTACGGTGCTGGTGTGCTGATCACGGGTGGGGAGACGACCGCGCCGGGGACCGCGCTGCTGATCGCGGCGGCGCCGGTCGGGAAGGGGCGTCTGGTCGACGCCGGTTCGGTGCTGCCCGCGCTCGCCGCGGTGCCGCCGAGCGCGCTGACGGGGACCATGGCGGCCACGGTCGTGGAGCTGGCCGATCCGCTGGACCCGCAGACGGTGCTCACCCGGATCAGGGCCGCGGCGACCGCGGAGGGGCCGCTCTTCCTGTACGTCGCCGGGCAGCTCCAGCTCGACCGCAGGCAGCGGCTGCCGCATCTGGCGCTGGCCAGGACCACGCCCGCCACGCTGCGCTACACCGCGCTGCCGTGGCACTGGCTCGCCTCCGAGCTGACGATCCGCCGCCCCGGGACGACGACGGTGGTCGTCGACCTCGTGACCGCGCCGGACGTCCGGCAGCGCCTGGCCGAGGAGGGCCCGCGGCTGCTGGCCCTCGGGTCGGCGATCCGGCTGTACGGGCGGGTGGCGCCGCCGCCGGACCGCCGGGAGGCGGCCGTACCGCCGTATCTCGCGGCCTGCGCCACGATCTGGCGCAGCGGCGCGCGGCCCGGCCTTGCCGAGCTGCACGAGCAGGCGGCGCTGCGGTCGGGGGCGGCGGGCGCGCTGTTCCTGGCCCCGGCAGTGCCCGGGCCGCGGCCCGGTGCCGCGGTGCCCGCGGCGGCGGGCCC